>NZ_JBNPLS010000005.1:0-144166 GCF_050313595.1 Desulfovibrio sp. SGI.169
TCTGCTTGCAAAAGCAGACACTAGCGCCCGCCCGCTCAGATTCCGCACATAATCACGCGAAAAACTTTTGCGACCAGACAGCGCGGAGACGGGCGGAGCAAAAGGCATGGCCTCAAAGCCCATGAAGCCTTCCGCCGGTTTTACGCCCGAATGCCGGGGTTCAGCGCCCGACACGCGCCCGGATGGCCGCATCATCCAGACGGTGCAGAAAGCGCACCCGCCAGAGATAGCAGCAGGCCCCGAAACTCAGCGCCGTGATATAGGCGATCCAGAAGCCCGCCGGGCCCAGGGCCGGGACAATCCAGTCCGTGCGGGCCAGAGCGAAGCCCAGGGGCAGCCCAATGAGCCAGTAGGCCACAAAGCAGATCACGCTGATGATCCGCGTGTCGTTGTAGCCGCGCAAAACGCCCAGCGCCACGGTTTGCAGGCCGTCCACCACCTGATAGCAGGCCGCGTAGAACAGCAGATGCGCGGCCAGGGCCGTGACCGCGGGATCGTCATTGTAAATCCGTACAATGCCGTAACGGAACGCAACCGTACAGACGGCGATGACCAGCGCGAACATGACGCTCAACCCCAGAGCCGTGCGCGCCGCCACGCGAGCCTGCCCCATTCTGGCCGCCCCCAGGCTGTGCCCCACCCGGATGGTTGCCGTCATGCCCAGCGCCAGGGGAAACATGAACATCAGAGTGCCGAAATTGGTGGCGACCTGATGCCCGGCCACGGCCACCGTGCCCAATGGGGCCAGCAGCAGGGCGGTCACGGCGAAGAGTGAGACCTCAAAAAAAAGCGCCAGGGCGCTGGGCAGGCCGATGCGCAGAACGCGCCATATCAGCGCAAGGTCAAAGCGCGGACGGCGAAAGGCCCGCCGGGAAAACAGGGGCGCATAGAGGGGGTGCAGGTCGCGGTACTGCGGGTCGCGCCGCAGATAGTAACACATGGCCAGGGCCATGAACCAGTAACAGAGAGCCGTGGCCACGCCGCAGCCCACCGCGCCCAGAGCGGGCAAGCCGAACTTGCCGTATATCAGCACATAGTTGCAGGGCACGTTGAAGGCCAGGCCCAGCATGCCGATGATCATGGCCGGGCGCGTGCGCGAAAAGCCCTCCAGAAAGCTGCGCTGATTGACAAAAAGCATGAAGCCCGGCAGGCCCCAGAGAATGGCCCGCAGATAGCCCCCCGCCAGGCGGGCCAGATTCGGCTCAAGGCCAAAGGCCTCCATGCGCCAGGAGATGGCGTAAAACAGGCTCATGAACAGTACGCTGATGCCGCAGGTCAGCCAGATGCCCTGGCGCAGCAGATGCGCCGCGCCGTGGCGGTCGCCCCCGCCCGCCATCTGGGCGGTCAGGGGCGGCAGGGCCAGCAGGCTGCCCAGCCCCAGCAGGGAAAGCGGCGCCCAGATGGAGCCGGCCACGGCCACGGCGGCCATATCTTCGGCGCTGGCCTGACCGGTCATGGCCGTGTCCGCGAAGTTCATGCCCACCTGGGAAAGCTGGGCAATAAAAATGGGCAGGCCAATGGCATAGAAGCGCCTGGCCTCTGTCCAGGAAAAAAATCGGGGCATGAATTTATCCTGTCGCATCATGCAGCCCCGGGCCGCATAATGAAAATCATTGCCAGAAAATCATGAGGCGCTTTCCAAAAACAGACCTTGCGGGGGAATGCGCAGACCTTCCAGGGCGGCGGCGCGGCCTGCCAATTGCTCTATGGCCGTCCGGCCGGCCTCGCCCAGATCAAGGCTGTACCTGGTGACAAAGGTTTCAATGTGGGCCCTGATGACGCTTTCCTCAAGTTCCTGGGCATGAGCGCGCACAAAGCTCTCAGAGGCCTGAGGATGGGTGCGGGCGTAAGTCAGGCTGGCGGCAATGGCCGCCTGCACGCCTCTGGCGGTTTCCAGAGGCACATCGCGGCGCACGGCAATGGCCCCCAGGGGCAGGGGCACATGAAACGCGCCTTCCCACCACTCTCCCAGATCCAGCAGTTTGGTCAGGCCCAGACGCTGGTAGGTGAAGCGCCCTTCGTGGATGATCACGCCCAGATCCGCGTCGCCGCGCGCCACGGCGGGCATGACGTCGCTGAAGAGCATCTCGCGACGCGGCCCCTGAAAGCCGCCGTGCAGAGTCAGAAGCAGATTGGCCGTGGTCAGCAGGCCGGGCACGGCCACCCGCGCCGTGGCCCAGGCATCGGGCGGCAGGGCCTCGCGGGCCACCACCAGCGGCCCGCAGCCCCAGCCCAGCGCCGCGCCCGAGGTCAGCAGGGCATAATCCTGCATAATTTGCGCGACCGCGCCCAGAGATATTTTGGTCACGTCCAGCTCTCCGCGCCGGGCCATGCCGTTGAGCTGCTCCACATCGGCCAGATGCGGCCGTAAGGCCACAGGCGCGGGCGTCAGGCCGTGCAGCAGGGCATGAAAAATATAGGTGTCGTTGGGGCAGGGCGAAAGCCCCAGAGAGAGAGACGCAGGCAAAGAAGCGGACATTTTTTCCCTCACGTTGACAGCGCACACCGGGCGGGCTTAGTCTTGACGGCGGTCATCCCGGCCGCCACCCCAGCGTACAGGAATGAGACATGTTTGACGCCCCATACTACGCCGCACTGGGCCTTTCGTCCATCCATGAAAAAGCGCTGTCCGGCCAGCGCCTGAGCTTTGACGACGGCCTTGCCCTGTTCAACTGCCCCGACATCACCGCCGTGGGCGCGCTTGCCCTGCACGCGCGCTGTCGCCTGCACGGCGACGCGGCCTTTTATGTGGTCAACCGGCAGGTCAACTACACGAATGTCTGCGTCAACGGCTGCACCTTCTGCGCCTTCCGCCGCGACGGGGATGACGAGCCGGGCGCTTTCCGCCTGAGCAAGGAAGACATCCTCGAACGCCTGCGCGCGGCTCGGCAAAGCTCTCCGCGCCTGGACGAACTGCATATCGTGGGCGGCTGTCACCCCGGGCTGCGTCTGGCCTGGTTTGAGGATGTGCTGCGCAGCGTGCGCGGGCTGTATCCCGACCTGCCGCTCAAGGCCTTCACGCCCGTGGAAATCGACCATTTCGCCAGGCTGGAGGGCATCAGCAGTCTGGAAGCGCTTCGGCGTCTCCAGGCCGCCGGCCTGGTGATGATGCCCGGCGGCGGCGCGGAGATTTTCGATGAAAAACTGCGTCGGCAAATCTGCCCGCACAAGGCCGACGCCGCGACCTGGCTGCGCATTTCCGGCGAGGCGCACTCTCTGGGCATCAAGACCAATTGCACCATGCTGTTCGGTCATCTGGAAGATTACGCGCAGCGCGTGGATCATCTCTGCCGGTTGCGCGAACAGCAGGACAAAAGCGGCGGCTTCACCTGCTTCATCCCGCTGCCGTTCCTTACCGAAAACAGCCGCCTCAAGCTGCCCGAAGAACGGCTCGGCCCCCAGAACGGCCTGGATCGGCTGCGCACCGTGGCCGTCTCCCGGCTGATGCTGGACAATATCCCGCATATCAAGGCCTACTGGATCATGCTGGGGCCCAAGCTGGCCCAGACCGCGCTCTGGTACGGGGCCGACGATTTGGACGGCACCATTGTGGAGGAACGCATCGGGCATATGGCCGGCGCCGCCTCCGCCCAGGGCATGACCATTCCGGAACTGGAAAACATGATCCGCCAGTCCGGCTTCAGGCCGGTGCGGCGCAACGCCGTTTTTGAAACCATGCCGCCGGACGCCCCCGGCGAGTGCAAACCCGCGGAGGCGCGCTCATGAATTTCGCACCGGCTCACAGCCCTTTTGAGGAAAGCGCCCCCCAATTCGCCGATGTGCGCGAGGCCGCCGCACTGGCCGCCGCCGGGCGGCGTCTGGACCGCGCCGCCGCCGAAACCCTCTACCGCAAGGCCAGCCTGCACACCCTGGCCTTCCTGGCTCATGCCATGCGCATGCGTCTGCACCCGGAACCCGTGGTGACCTATGTGGGCGACCGCAACATAAACTACTCCAACATTTGCGTCTGCGGCTGCCGCTTCTGCGCCTTTTTCCGCCCGCCGGACAGCAGCGAGGGCTACGTCATCAGCCGCGAGGAAATGGCCCGGAAGGTGGAGGAAACCCTGCGTCTGGGCGGCACCCAGATACTGCTTCAGGGCGGCCATCATCCAGACCTGCCCCTGGAATGGTACGAAGAGTTGCTGCGCTGGCTGCGTGAAACCTGGCCCGCCCTGCACATCCACGCCTTTTCTCCGCCGGAAATCTTCTTCTGGTCCGAAAAATTCGGCCTGCCCGTGCCCGAGGTGCTCCGCCGGCTCAAGGAGGCCGGCCTGCATTCACTGCCGGGCGGCGGCGCGGAAATTCTGCACAACGAGGTGCGGGCGCGGGTTTCGCCCAACAAATGCACGGCGGATCAGTGGCTGATGGTCATGGAAGAAGCCCACAAACTGGGCATGCGCACCACGGCAACCATGATGTTCGGGCATGAGGAGGCCCCCTCCCACCGTCTGGATCACCTTTTCGCCGTGCGCGCCGTGCAGGATCGCACCCGCGGCTTCACGGCCTTCATCCCCTGGACCTTCCAGCCCGCGCACACCCGCATTCACTGCGCGGCCCTGCCAGCGCCGGCCTATCTGCGGTTGCTGGCCGTCTCGCGCCTGGTGCTGGACAATGTGCCCAACATTCAATCCTCCTGGGTGACAATGGGACCGCAGGTGGCGCAACTGGCGCTCTTTTACGGGGCTAACGACTTCGGCTCTCTCATGATCGAAGAAAACGTGGTGGCCGCGGCGGGCGTCTCCTACCGTCTGAGCCGCAGGGAGATTCATAAAATCATTCGCGCTGCGGGCTTCACGCC
Source organism: Desulfovibrio sp. SGI.169 (assembly GCF_050313595.1). NCBI lineage: Bacteria > Pseudomonadati > Thermodesulfobacteriota > Desulfovibrionia > Desulfovibrionales > Desulfovibrionaceae > Desulfovibrio > Desulfovibrio sp. SGI.169. The sequence goes on from NZ_JBNPLS010000005.1 coordinate 4,799, forward strand.
CGTGCAGCGCACCATGAACTACACCCCCGTGCGGCCGCAGCCCGAAGCATGACGGGAGAACCATGATGAGCACCCCCGCCGTCCTGCGCATGGGCCGCATCAGCTATCTGAATGTGCTGCCCATTTATCATCCACTGGAAGCGGGCATCCTGCCGCACGACTTTGAGCTGGTTTCCGGGCCGCCTGCCCTGCTCAACGAAATGATGTCAAGAGGCGAGCTGCATGTTTCCTCCTGCTCCTGCTTTGAATACGCGCGACGTCCCGAACGCTATTATCTGGTGGAGGATCTTTCCATCGGTTCGCGCGGCCCGGTCATGAGCGTACTGCTGCTTTCGCGCCTGCCCGTGGAGCAGCTCGGCGGGCGCGAAATTCTGATCAGCGGCGAAAGCCATACCTCAGTCGCCCTGCTGCGTCTGCTTCTGCGAGACCGCTATCAGCTCGACGCGCGCTTTTCCACCGGCCCGGTCACGCCGGCCCTGCGCTCGAACACGCCGCCCACGGCCTTTCTGGCCATCGGCGATGAAGCCCTGCGGCTGCGCAATCACCCGGACTACCCCTACCGTCTGGATTTGGCCGAGGCATGGCGGGAATGGACGGGGCTGCCCTTCATTTTCGGGCTTTGGGTCGTCAGCCGGGATGCGGCGGAACAGGGCCTGTTCAACAGCGACCCCGGCACCCTGCTGCGCCAGGGACGGGACTGGGGCCTGGCCCACATGAACGTGATTCTGGATCTCACGGGCCTGGGCTGCCCGCTTTCGCGTGAAGAGCTGCGGGCCTACTACCGCGACGGCCTGGTGTACAGCCTGGGTGAAGAGGAATTGCGGGGGCTGAAGCTCTTCTACGAAAAACTGGCAAAGGCCGGCATGATCCCCGCCGCGCCGCCCCTGCGTTTTTTCCGTATGTGACAGCGGCCCCAAAGCATGACAGAAAGCCGGGAGCGCAAGCCCCCGGCTTTTGTCTGTATCGCGGCCCCTAGCGACCCGTGGGCAGGCCCCAAAATCCCACTTTTGACCAGCCTCACAGGCAAGGCGCTATTTCACCGCGTTCACAATAGCTCCGGCGCTGACCCGCCCCAGCGCCTTGCCGTCCACCACCACGGCGGGCAGCCTCTGGACGCCGTAATACCGGCAGAGCTGAACCGTCTGATACATATTCACATTGCCGGCATCATAACAGTATCTGGCCACAGCCAGTTCGTCCCTGGCCGGCACGGGCGGGCGCAACCTTGTCAGATAGCCGTAATGGATGGGAAAATCCGTGGCCTTGGCCGTGGCGTCATATTCATTGGTAAAGGGTTTCGCGCCGCCGGAACGCTTCTGCTCGGCCTTGACCGCGTTCCAGCGCTCCAGGGCGTAGCTCAGATAGGGCATGGCCTGGCCGGGCCGGGAATAGGAAATCCAGACGGCAAGGCCCAGCAGATCCGTTCCGTAGTTCTCCCGGCTGTTGCCGAAGACCGCAATTTTGCATTGGCGGGGCGAAAGGGAACGGCTGGCCTCAACCACAGCCTTCCAGACCTTTTCACTCTGGGGCGCGGCAAAATCAAGCAGAACCAGAATCTCACGGGGGGCTCTGGGGTCGCCGAACACCACGGGATAAATTTCCTCGCGCCAGTGACTCCGATACGCGGCCTCGCCTTCAATGCTCTGCTTGCGCGCGCCTAGCTTTCCAAGCATTTGCACGGCTTCCGCGGACATCAGCCGGGTATTGGGCAGGCTCTCGCGCAGATAGGGATTAAAGGCATTGGCCCCGCCGTCCGACACTGAAGAGGAGGCAGCGGGCACGCCCCGATCAACGGCATCGGCGCTTCCGCCGGTTCCGGCCGCGCCGCAGCCGGAGAGCAGCACCCCCAGCAATATTGTGGACACAAGAAGTCCGCGCATGATTCACCTCATTGTATGAAACAATTATGACGTCAACTCCGCCATCGCCCGCCCGGCCCCGCCGGGGAGGCGCTTCCGCGGTCTCAGGCAGAGCCCGCCTCAGGGTTCGCAACGTCAAAGGATATGGCCGCGGCCTCCAGATGGCGCAGCCATATCCCGGCAATGCCGGCGTATTCAGCCGTTCCCCTGAGCACGGGCACACAGTGGCGGCCAAGGGCTTCAATACGCGAGCGCCAGGAGCACGCCTGCTCCCCGGCCATGTCCCGCAACGCATGCCGCCCCACCACCGAAAGCAGGGGCATCAGCCAGACCCGCTCTGACGAAAGGCGCGGCAGAATATCCTCCAGCGTCACCGCGCCGTTCATGGCGCCCACATGCACACGCGCGTCCAGGCCGTTCACGGCCCGCGCCAGCTCTCCGTACCGGGCCACCGCCGCATGCCGGGCCCCGTGCCCCATGAGCACCACATCCTCATGAGGGCCGCGCTCCGGCGGCAAATGGCGGATGAGAGCCAGAGCCGCCTCGGCCACATCCTCCGGGCCGGCCAGCAGGGGCGCGCCCACATGGCAGACAAGGCCCTCCCGCGCGGCCACTTCAACGGCGGCGCAGACCTCGGCATGCTCGCGCCCCGGAATGGTCTGGAGAGGCTGCACCGCCACTTCGCCAAATTTTTCAAAACACAGGCGGCGCAATGCCTTGAGAACGGAGTCGCTTTTCTGCCGCGCCCTGGCCAGGCGCTCGCGCAGCAGCAGCGAGGTGTAGGCCCAGCGCACCGGCAAGCCCGGAAACCGCGCGCGCACACGGGCGTCAAAACTTTTCAGGGCGCTCTGGCCCTGAGGGCTGCTCGCGCCAAAAGCCACCAGAAGAATTGCGCGCTTCATACCGCAGTGTTGTACGTCACTTGCCCCGACGAGGCAAGGCGAGGCCGGCACGCGACTGAAAAGGCATACTTAACACACTTTATTTATTGACAAACTTACTTGAAAAAAGAATAAAAAGGATTCCATTGCCGGCGGCGGCCTTCTTTCAGACATTGACCCCGCTCCCCCAACGGGGCTACAGTGCCAGCAACATGGCGATCCGCCCGCTCCGGCATGCCGCAAGGCGCGCGGGCGGGAGAGGCCGGGGAGGTTCAGATGGCTAAGGCCTTGGTTCTGGGGGGCGTTACCGGGCTTTTGGGGCAGGCGCTCACACGCGTGCTTACGGAACGCGGCTGGCAGGTGGAAACGCTGAGCCGTACGGACGGCAATCTGCTGGAACTGTCTTTTCTTGAAAATCGCCTGGCCGGGGCGGACGCGGATGCGGTATTCAACGCCGTGGCCTGGACGCAGGTGGACGACGCCGAAGACCACCCTGAAGACGCCCTGCTGATCAACCGCACCCTGCCCGACGCCCTGGCCCGCGTGCTCAAGGCTCTGGGGCGGGGCCATCTGGTGCATTTCAGCACCGATTTTGTCTTTTCAGGCCCGCACCAGCGCCCCTGGCGCGAGGACGACGCCCCGAAGCCCGTCAGCGTTTACGGCCGCACCAAACTGGCCGGCGAGGAAGCCGTGCTTCGCGTGTTGCCGGAACGAAGCTGCGTGTTGCGCACTGCCTGGCTGTTCGGGCCGGGCCGCAAAAACTTTGTGGACGTCATTCTGGCGGCCTGCCGCAAGCGCGACGCCATCAGCGTGGTTCACGACCAGCTTGGTTCGCCCACCTACAGCCTTGACCTGGCCCAATGGAGCGCGGAGCTGGCTGAAAAAAACGCTACCGGCATCTGGCACGCCGTCAACAGCGGTCAGGCCAGCTGGTGTGAACTGGCCTGCGAAGCCATAGCCCTGACCTCCGGCCCCTGCCGGCTGGAGCCTATCCCCAGCTCTCAATGGCCCCAGAAGGCGCAGCGCCCGGCCTATTCCGTACTGGACAACAGCAGGCTCAGCGAATTTCTGGGCAAGAAGCCCCGCCCCTGGCCGCAGGCCCTGCGCGAATATCTGTTCAGCGAATACACGCCCGCCGCGCAGACCAACAAGGAAGGCGCGCAGTGAACCTCCGGCCCGCTTCTGGCAGATGCGCCGAGCGCGGACGGCATATCGCCGTCCGGCTGGCCGGGTTTGCGGGCGCGCTGTTCTGCCTGGTCTGGAGCCTGTGGCCCGCGCCCCTCGCGGCCCGCCCACAAAATTTGCAGCAACTGGCCGATATGACAAAAAAGCTGACGGAAACCAGCATCGGCTACGGGGCCATTCCCTCGCTTTACCGCCCGCGTTATGACCGCGTACAGGACGCGGATCTGAGCATGAGCCAGAACGAGGTGGTCTTTGTGGTCATGCTGCCGGGCGGCCCGCGCCTTTACCCGCAGCGCTTCATGGTCTGGCATCAGGTGGTCAACGAACTTATTGACGACATGGCCTACGCCGTCACCTACTGCCCCATCACCGGCACGCTGTCGGCCTACAACGCCTCCATGAACGGCCTGAACCTGATTTTTGATCTTGAGGGCCGCCTGTACGACGGCAACAGCGTGCTTGTTGACCGCAATTCCGGCAGCCTCTGGCTGCAGGAAACGGGCATGGCCTTTGACGGCCCCCTGCTCGGCCGGGGCATGCCCACCATTCCCGTCTTCTGGACCACCTGGGGCGCGGCGCGCCGGGTCTATCCAGACGCCCCCGTGCTGGCCCAGCCGCGCGGCAGCCGCCCCTACGGGCGAGACCCTTACGGCAGCTATCTCAAAAAAGGCACCTATTACGACAATGACACTCTGGTTTACCCCGTGCAGCACATGGATCGGCGGTTTCCGCGCAAGACCGTCATGCTCTGCCTGGAATACGGGGAATTTCTGCTGGCCATTGATGTCGCCTACGTCAAAAAGAAAGGCGCGGTGAATTTTTTTCTGGGCCCCTCGGCTCTTCTGGCCGTGCACGATCCCCGACTTGACGTGGTGCGCGTGTACAACCGTCAGCTCTGGGCCGAACCCTTTCTGTTCGTGAGCCAGTACGGACGTCTCACAGACCTCAATACGCGCAGCCTCTGGGACCCCGCCACGGGAGAAGCCCTGGAAGGCAACATGCGGGGCGCCTCCATGAAGCAGGCTTTCGGCGTCTACTCCATGTGGTTCGCCTGGTACAGCCTGAACCCGGAAACCTTTGTCATCCCCGGCCCCGGCGAAGTGTCGGCCGACCTGCTTTCACTCAATCCGCCCGGCGTGGACGGCCCCGCCGAAAACGAAAGCAAGGCGGCCTCCCCACCGGCCTCCGCCGCTCCGGCAAAGCCTGCGCCGGCTGCGCCCGGCGTCATGCCCGCATCGGGCCTGTAAACGCCGCCGGCCGCGACGCTCATGCCCGCTCTGACGCGCCCGCCATCCGGGCGCGTTCCCCCCGCCGCAAGCCCAGCAGCACCGCCGCGCCCCCGAGAAGCGGGCGGCGCGACGACACGCGCAGCCCCGCTCGGCAGGCAAGACCTTCAAGGCCGCCCCACGCCCAGAATGCAGCCAGGGCCGCCCCGCCGCGGCTGCCTGGCCAAAGCCCCGGCCAGCCCCGCAACAGGGCGCGCGCCAACAGACAGGCTGGCAGTTCCAGATTGCGCTCCGGCGGCCTGAAGTCCGCCGCCAGCACTTCCCGCCCCGCCCTGGCGGCCAGGCGCAACACGGTCATGCCCTCGTTTGGCGGCAGGCAAAACAGGGCGTATGCTAGGCGGATATGCGCCGCGCCCCCCGCTTGCGCGGTCTGCAGCCGCTCCCGAGCGGGATTGAGCGGCGCGTCCAGAGCCGCCGCCGGCCAGGGCACGCGCCGGGCCAAAAGCGCCCGCGGGAAAAAACGCGGCGCGAGCGACGCTTCAGGCACGCGCGGCGGCTCCGTCAAGCCGGGCCAGCAATGCCGCCCGCACGGGGCCGTACACCGTGTTTGGCGGCAGGCCCTCCAAAAGACGACGGGCATGGCCGTCCGCCACAAACTGGCGGCGGCTGGCCGCGAAGTGCATATCGAAAAACCAGGTATTCAGCAGCACACGAAAATCATTGACGCTGCGCAGATCGGCATAGGCCGCCACCCGCCCTTCCAGGGCCGCATCTAACACGGCCTGCCCCGCCAGGGTGGGGTCGTCCGGCAAATTCAGAACCACAGTGGGGCTGTACGGGCCGGAACCGGCCAGATGCTCGTCCATGACCCGCAGAATATCCAGCTTGTCCGCATCGCGCGTCACATGCGCGGCCAGTTCCGTTTCACGCGGCAAGCGGGCCGGCAGGGCGAAGCGGTTATGCAGCCCCACGGCGGCCAGGACAATTCCGCGCGTGGCGGCGTCCTCCCCCGCCAGGCGAGCCTCGCGCTTGAGAATTTTCACGCCCAGCAGACCATGATTGCAGGACTCGCGGTCGCGAAAAGTGTGGTAGCGCAAATACTGCTCGAAACGGGCCACATCGTGATACAGCGCGGCCAAAAGACAGGCCCGCGCCAGGGCGGGCGCGAACGGTTCGCTCTCCGTCATGCGCCGGGCATTGTCCAGCACGGCCATCGTGTGCCTGAGCTTCAGATCCAGGGGCGCGGGGTCGCCCTGCTCCCTGGCGCGTTCCCGCGCGGCATAGGCCGCGAACCATTCCACATGCCGGGCAATATCCAGATTCATGGTTCTGGATGTACGCCGGAGCGGCGCGCAAGGCAAGCCCGCGCGCATTGACCCGCCCCGAGAATATATTTAGTGTTTAGCATAGCATCGTAAATATGACGAGGAGAGGGCCATGCTCTACGCCCACAGCCTTCCGGATCAGGATGTTTCCCACTGGCAGAGCCTTGAAGCCCACCTGCGGGAGAGCGCCCGACGGGCCGAAGCATTCGGCGACGCGTTCGGCGCGGGCAAGTGGGCCGCGCTGGCCGCCCGGCTGCACGATCTGGGCAAGGCCTCGCCGCAATTCCAGGCCTATATCAGCGGCCGGCGCACAGGCCGCCGCATTGACCACTCCACCGCCGGAGCGCGCCTGCTTTTGCAGCGCTGGAAGCCCTGGGGCAAAGCGGGAGAGTGCAGCGCCCTCTGGCTGGCCTACTGCATAGCCGGGCATCATGGCGGCCTGCCGGACCTGGGGGAGGGCGTCTCTGACGCCGGCAGCCTGCGGGCCCGTCTGGCCCCGGAGCATGTCATCCCCGACTACAGCGCCGGGCTGGGCCTGGCGGCACTGGCCGACATCCCCCAGCCGGACGCCCTGCCCTTTCCTTTTCGCCTGTCCAGAGAACATGCCGCGTTCAGCGTCAGTTTTTTCGTGCGCATGCTCTTCTCCTGCCTCACAGACGCGGATTTTCTGGACACGGAACACTTTTACGCCCCGGAGAATTGCCGGCAGCGCGACCGCTGGCCTTCCCTGGATACGCTTCAGAGGCGCTTGCGGGATTTTTTGTCCGCCAAAGGCTTTCTGCGCGTGACGTCTGGCGACAGCCCCATCATAGCGGCCAGAAAAGAAATTCTCGGCCACTGCCTGAACGCGGCCGCGCTGCCGCCCGGCGCGTTCACCCTCACGGTGCCCACCGGCGGCGGCAAAACGCTCTCATCGCTGGCCTTCGCGCTGGAGCACGCCCGGCGGCATCAACTGGACAGAATCATTCTGGTGGCGCCCTACACCAGCATCATTGAACAGAATGCGCGGGTGCTGCGCGAAGCCCTCGGAGATGACGCCGTTCTTGAGCACCACAACAGTTATGTCCATCCCAGCGAACAGCCAGAGGCTCAGAACGGAGAAAGCGAAACCAGCCAGGGGCGGGCGGCGCTGCCCTTCAGGCTGGCCGCCGAAAACTGGGATGCGCCGGTCATCATCACCACGGCGGTGCAGTTCTTTGAATCCCTGTTTTCCAGCCGCCCCTCGCGCTGCCGCAAACTGCACCACATGGCCCGCAGCGTGGTTGTTCTGGACGAAGCGCAGATGCTGCCCGTTCCCTTGCTGGAACCTTCGGTGCTGGCGCTGCGGGAACTGACGGAGCATTATGGAACCAGCCTTGTGCTCTGCACCGCCACCCAGCCGGCCCTGCGCCGGGACGGCCCCCTGAAAAACGGCTTCGCACAGGACGGCCTGCGCGAACTGATCCCCGCTGAACGGCTGGAGACGCTTTTCAACATATTCACAGAGCAGCGGCGCATCCAAGTTTCCCAGCCGGGCAAACTCAGCAATGACGAACTGGCCCGCCGTCTGCTGCGGGAGCATCAGGCGCTCTGCATCGTCAACAGCCGCGCCCAGGCCCGCTCGGCGTATGAAACTCTGGGAAGCGACGAGGCCCACTTTCATCTGAGCGCGCGCATGACCCCGCGCCATCGCCTGCTTGTGCTGGATGCCGTGCGCCAACGCCTGCGCCGGGGGCTGCCCTGTCGGGTCATCAGCACCTCCCTCATTGAGTGCGGGGTGGATATCAGCTTTCCCTGCGTCTACCGGGCCCAATGCGGGCTGGATTCCGCGGCGCAGGCCGCGGGCCGCTGCAACCGTTCGGGCGAACTACCCGCCGGCAGCCTGCATATTTACACGCCGGAGCAGCCCCTTTCCCCCGCACAGTCTGATCTTTATCTGCGCGCCTGCTTTTTCAGCCAGATAGCGGAAAAACATGCGGACATTTTCGCCCCGGCGGCGGTGGAAGCCTATTTCAAAGCGCTTTACGGCTTCACCGATCTGGACAGGGAGGGCCTGCTGGCAGGGCTGCGCAAAAAAAATCCCGCCGCTCCTTACGCCTTTGACTTCCGGCAGATGGACGCCCGCTACCGTTTCATCACGGACGGCACGGAGCCGGTGATCATCGCGCACGGCTCGCAGGACGGCGGCGATCTGGCGGAAAAAAGCCATGCCCTTGTCCGCCGTCTGGAAGAGGAATGCCCGCCCAGCCGCCTGACCCTGCGCCTGCTGCAGGGGTACAGCGTGCAGATTTATCCGCATGAACTGCAAAAGCTGCGCGCGGCCGGCAATGTGGAAACCCTGCACGGCTGTTTCGACGTGCTGCGCAACGGCGCGGGCTATGACCCGAAGCTGGGCCTGCTGGTGGACGATCCCACCCGCCAGTCTCCGGAGGATTGCCTGTTTTAGCTTTATTGTCTTTGCTCATTAATTGAAAAAACTTATTGCTTTAATATGTAGTCCGCGCTATTACTCGACCTGAGAGGGGCATGGCAAAAACTCCCTCAGACTGGATGTGGCCTGCGCGCAGGCCGCATCCACAGCAAAGGAGGGATACAGGAGCGCGCCACCTTGGTCGGCGCATACGCATGCGCCGTGGATTGAAATAATTATTGGGCTTAGACAGCGGCCGCCCGCGCTTCCGCCGCGCGGGCATTTCCGAAACGGACGACGCCGGAACCGGCATGTTCAGGAGGTTCGCATGGCCTATGGCACAGCACTGCACGTCTGGGGTGAATATGCCTTATTCACACGACCGGAAACAAAATCTGAACGCATGTCTTATGAAGTTATAACCCCATCAGCGGCGCGCGGCATTCTTGAAGCGCTGCACTGGAAGCCGGCCATACGCTGGGTAATTGACAAACTGCATATTCTGAATCCCATCCGCTTTGATTCCATACGCCGTAACGAGCTGGACTGCAAGGGTTCGGCGAAGAATGCGGCCCAGGCCATGAAACATGCGACACCGCTGCACATCCGCGTGGAGGATGCGCGGCAGCAGCGGGCCTCGCTGGTGCTGCGCAAGGTGGCCTATGTAATCGAGGCCCACTTTGAACTGACGGACAAGGCCGGGCCGGGCGATAACGCGGGAAAACATCTGGACATTTTCACCCGCCGGGCCAGAGCAGGGCAATGCTTTCATCGCCCCTGCCTGGGCTGCCGGGAGTTTCCCGCCCATTTCGCATTGCCGGAAGACAGCCTGCCGCCATCCCAACTGGCCCACGACGCGCCCCGCGATCTGGGCTGGATGCTCTATGATCTGGATTTCGCCCACGGCATGCGGCCCATCTTTTACCGGCCCCGCCTGGAAGGCGGCGTCATCGACGTGGCGGACTGCCTGCGCCGGTCCAAGGAGGCGCGCGCATGATTCTGAGCGAACTGACGGCCTTTTACCAGCGCATGCTGAAAGAACCGAATGTGGAGTTGCCCCCGCCCGGCTACAGCCGGGAACTGATCGGTTTTGTTCTGGTGCTGACGCGCCAGGGCGTTCTGCGCCGTATTCTGCCCCGCCTGGACGACAAGGGCAAGGCCCGGCCCCTGCTGGTTCCCGCGCCGCGCAAGCAGTCCGGTTCCGGCATCAGCCCCAATCTCTTCTGGGACAACACCGGCTATCTGCTGGGCGTGGACGGCAAGGACAAGCCAGAACGCAGCGCCAAAACATTCGCCGCTTTCCGGCAAGCCCACGCAGCGCTGGCCCGCGACACGGGCAACGCCCGGCTTGAGGCTGTGGCCGCCTTTCTGGAAGCCTGGCGGCCCGAAATGTTTGCGGATCAGGAAGTCGGCCCGCTTATTCTGGACAAAAACGGCGTCTTTCAGATTGAAGGCGATCAGGGCTTTCTGCACGAGCAGCCTGACATCCGCCACATCTGGGAGGAGCAACGCCGCGCCGGGGAGCAAGAGCCGAGCGGCATCTGTCTGGCGACGGGAAAAACCGCGCCCATCGCCCGCACCCATCCGCCTGTCAAGGGCGTCAGCGGGGCCAATCCCACCGGCGCGGCCCTGGTGTCCTTCAACTGCGACGCCTTTGAATCCTACGGGAAAAGCCAGAGCTTCAACGCGCCGGTGAGCAGAGAGGCCGCCGAAGCCTATACCTCGGCCCTGAACTTTCTGCTGCGAAAGGAGAGCGGTCACTGTCTGCGCCTGGGCTCCACCAGCCTTGTTTTCTGGACCGAGCAGCCCGGCCCGGCGGAAAAAGTCTTTCTCTCCTTCCTGTCTTATGAGGATGGCGAAGCCCTGCCATGCGACGCGGGAACGGCTGAAGACCGGGAGTTGCTGGGCAGGACGCGCGCCGTCCTGCGCGCCGCGCGTGACGGGAAAAAACCGGCGGACGCTGATCTGGCGGCCCTGCGCGCGGCGGAAACGCGTTTCTTTCTGCTGGGCCTGAAGCCCAATCAGGCCCGCTTGGGCGTCAGCCTGTGGCAAATCTCCTCATTGGGGCAACTGCTGGAAAACCTCGGCCGCCATTACCACGACCTGGCGCTTGCGCCACAGTATGCCAATGACCCTCCATTGCCGCCGCTCTGGATGCTGCTGCGCGAGCTGGCCCCGCAGGGCAAAACGGATAATATTCCGGCAGATCTGGGCGAAGCCCTGTCCCGCGCCGTGCTTTCAGGCGGTCGCTACCCTGAAAATCTGCTGGCCGTTGTCGTGCAGCGCATCCGTGCGGACAAAGATATTTCCTATTTGCGCGCGGCGCTGCTCAAGGCATTTTTGCTGCGCAACCACCCTTCACAAGGAGTGCGAACCATGACTCTTGACGACAACCGCAAAGATCGCCCCTATCTGCTGGGCAGGCTTTTCGCCCTGCTGGAAAAAACGCAAAACGACGCCGTGGGCTCCGTGGGGGCCTCCATCAAGGATCGCTACATCGGCGCCGCATCCGCCACGCCGCTTCTGGTCTTTCCGCAACTTTTGCGCCTGGCTCAGCATCATATCAGCAAGGCGGACTACGGCAACTATGATGAAGACAAAATAGCCGACGTCATGCGGCACATTAACGCCTTTCCTCCCCATCTGAGCTTGCAGGAGCAAGGGGATTTCTTCATCGGCTATTACCATCAGCGCGTCGCCAATTATCAGAAAAAGGAAAAGGAGTAAGCCATGTCCGCTCTTGCCAACCGTTATGAATTTGTTCTGCTGTTTGATGTGGAAAACGGCAACCCCAACGGCGACCCGGACGCGGGCAACCTGCCCCGCCTTGATCCGGAAACCGGCCGCGGCCTGGTTACGGATGTCTGCCTGAAGCGCAAGATTCGCAATTATGTGGAGCTGGCGCACAACGGCGCGGAAGGATGCAAGATTTATATTCAGGAAAAAGCCGTGCTCAACCAGCGCCATGAACTGGCCTACAAGGCCTGCGGCCTGGAACCGGACAAAAAAGACAAGCGCCTGCCCAAAAAAGCGGAGGACGCCGCCCGCATCACGGCCTGGATGTGCGCCAATTTTTACGATGTGCGCGCCTTCGGGGCCGTCATGAGTACAGAAATCAACTGCGGCCAGGTGCGCGGCCCTGTCCAGTTGGCCTTTGCCCGCAGCGTGGAACCCATTGTGCCGCAGGAGGTCAGCATTACCCGCATGGCCGTCACCAATGAGAAAGACCTGGAAAAAGAACGCACTATGGGCCGCAAAGCCATCGTACCCTACGGTCTCTATCGGGCCGAGGGCTATATATCCGCGCCCTTTGCGGAAAAAACCGGATTCAGCGAAGAAGACCTTGACCTGCTGTGGGAATCGCTGATCAACATGTTCGAGCATGATCATTCCGCGGCGCGCGGCAAGATGAGCGCGCGGAAACTGATTGTCTTCAAACATGCCAACCGCCTGGGCAGCATGCCCGCGCACGCCCTGTTCGAGCGCGTCACCGTGGCGCGCAAGGACGCCGGGGCCGGCCCGGCCAGAGCCTTCAGCGACTATGACGTTCAGGTGCGGCGCGACGGCCTGGAATCCGTTGAAATTCAGGAAAAACTGTAAACCGAAGAGTTCTGTGCATGGATGAAGCGGACCTTGTGCCCCTTTCCGCATTGCAGCACTATGCCTATTGCCCCCGGCAGTGCGCGCTGATTCACCTGGAGCAGATCTGGGAGGAAAACAGCCATACAGCCGAGGGGCGGCTCATGCACGAGCACGCCCACAGTGGAGAGAGCACAGCGCGCGGCCAGGTTCGTCTTGTGACGAACCTGCCGTTGCGCTCTCTTCGTCTGGGCGTCAGCGGCAAGGCGGACGTGGTGGAATTCAGGCTTTGCGACGGCGCATGGCTGCCCTATCCCGTGGAGTACAAGAAAGGATCGCCGCACGGGCATGCCGAGGCCGACGCCGTACAGGTCTGCGCGCAGGCCATCTGCCTTGAGGAAATGCTCGGAACATCCATCCCCGAAGCGGCGATATTTTACGGGGCCCAGCGGCGCAGAAGCGTTGTGCCGCTTACAGAAGACCTGCGTCGAAAAAGCGCGGACATCGCTCTGGCCGTGCACCAGCTTTTCCGCAGCGGCAAAACGCCGTTGCCGGAAAAACGGGGCCATTGCGCGGCCTGCTCTCTTCAAAACGCCTGCATGCCCGCTGTGGTGGAAAAATCCGCGCGGGCCTCGCGCTACCTTGAAACGCTGTGGAGCGAACCATGAAGCGCCACCTGAACACGCTTTTTGTAACCACGCAAAACACATGGCTGTCCAAGGACGGCGAATGCGTCAGCCTGCGCGCGGAAGGCCGGGAACTGGGCAAGGTTCCCATCCATACCATCGGCTCTCTGGTTTGCTTCGGACAGGTCAGTTGCAGCTCCTTTCTGCTCGGGCATTGCGCCCGGAACGGCGTGACCGTATCCTGGCTTACGGAAAACGGACGCTTCATGGCCGCCATGCACGGCCCCACCACAGGCAATGTGCTGTTGCGGCGCGAACAGTACCGCAGAACGGACAGCGCGGAAGGGGCGCTCCCTTTGGCCCGCGCCTTTATCACCGGCAAGATTGTCAATTGCCGCACGGTATTGCGGCGGACGGCCAGAGAACATCCTGAAGAGCATGCCGACGGCGGGCTGGCCCGGGCCTGTGAAAGTCTTACATCCTGTCTGCAGCGCCTGCCCCGGGCGCGGTCGCTTGATGCGCTTCGCGGTCTGGAGGGAGAGGCGGCCGGAACATACTTCAGCGTCTTTGACCGCCTCATCTCCGCCAGGGCCAAAGGCATACGCTTCACCGGCCGCAGCCGCCGCCCGCCGCTGGATGAAATCAACTGCCTGCTCTCTTTCTTGTACACATTGCTGGCGGCGGACCTGCGCGGCGCCATTGAAAGCGTCGGACTTGACCCCGCCGTGGGCTTTCTGCATCGGGACAGACCGGGCAGGCCGAGTCTGGCCCTGGATATGATGGAGGAGTTCCGCCCCGTCCTGGCGGACAGGCTGGCGCTGACGCTGGTCAACCGGGGGCAGATCGGGGCGAAGGATTTTGAGCAAACCGCGTCCGGGGCGGTTCTTTTGAAGGAAAAAGCCCGCAAGGAAGTGCTTGTGGCCTACCAGGAACGCAAGCGTGAAGAAATGCTGCATCCTTTCCTGAATGAGCGCATGACCACGGGCCTGCTCTGGCATATGCAGGCCCGCCTGCTGGCTCGCCATATCCGGGGCGAGATGGATGCCTACCCGCCCTTTGTCATCAGGTAACGCATGCTTGTCCTGGTGAGTTACGACGTTAATACGGAAGACGCGGCAGGACGGCGACGCCTGCGGCGCATTGCCCGGCATTGCCAGAGCTGGGGGCAGCGCGTGCAGTTCTCTGTTTTTGAATGCGTTGTGGACCCGGCGCAGTGGAAGCACCTGCGCGCGGCGCTGCTCAGTGAAATGGATCGTGAAAAGGACAGCCTGCGCTTTTACTTTCTCGGCAGTTCCTGGCGAAGCAAAGTAGAGCACTGGGGCGCCAAACCAGGCTATGACCCTGAAGGCCCGCTGATTTTCTGAAGCGGGCGCCTCTAGCTGGCGGCTTTTTGCGGGGATATCCGCGCAGTATTAATATCCTGAAATATCAGATGATAATTATATCAACACAAAAAATAGGGAGATTCGGACGCGCCAAAAGCCCTGTTCCCGCAATAGCCCCCGTAAAATATTTACGCGCGCAGGCTGCGGCCTGCCACAGTCGCCTCCCGCGCGGAGGCGTGGATTGAAACAAAATCGTTGGCGTCCTCGAGGGTCTCGACGTCATGTCGCCTCCCGCGCGGAGGCGTGGATTGAAACGTGTACGCTGCCCAATCCACGCGTTGATACGCCAAGCTGTCGCCTCCCGCGCGGAGGCGTGGATTGAAACCTGCTCCACGCAAGTATGCCTCAGCGTCGGCCAGTAGTCGCCTCCCGCGCGGAGGCGTGGATTGAAACTTCTATTCGGTGCTGTATAATGGTCTCGTGGATTTGTCGCCTCCCGCGCGGAGGCGTGGATTGAAACCATAAGAGCCGCCGCTCCTGGTGTAACATGAACGTCGCCTCCCGCGCGGAGGCGTGGATTGAAACACACCAGTACGTATGACTGCTGTTACACCAGCACCGCGTCGCCTCCCGCGCGGAGGCGTGGATTGAAACTTGCTATATGTGTACACATAATCATCCCACAAGTTGTCGCCTCCCGCGCGGAGGCGTGGATTGAAACTTGCTATATGTGTACACATAATCATCCCACAAGTTGTCGCCTCCCGCGCGGAGGCGTGGATTGAAACAAGGCTGATCTGTGGGAATCAACTGATCACATCGTCGCCTCCCGCGCGGAGGCGTGGATTGAAACCATACCGACTGGCCCATTGCAGTGTCGTACAAAACGTCGCCTCCCGCGCGGAGGCGTGGATTGAAACAATTGTAGGGTATTTTGCATAGTTTGCCAAACAAAGTCGCCTCCCGCGCGGAGGCGTGGATTGAAACGCCCCTGACCGTGAAACGAGCCGTGCAATGGGCTGTCGCCTCCCGCGCGGAGGCGTGGATTGAAACCATAAGAGCCGCCGCTCCTGGTGTAACATTAACGAGTCGCCTCCCGCGCGGAGGCGTGGATTGAAACACTCTGTGGAATGCGCCTGCTTCGTAAGCTGTAGTCGCCTCCCGCGCGGAGGCGTGGATTGAAACTTAGAGGTATCGTATTGGTCCTTAAAGATGGGGACATGTCGCCTCCCGCGCGGAGGCGTGGATTGAAACTGTAATTGCATAATGGCAAGGAGTACGGATCCGCCGTCGCCTCCCGCGCGGAGGCGTGGATTGAAACCGCACTACGGCAGGCGGAGCAGTGTACGCCACAGTCGCCTCCCGCGCGGAGGCGTGGATTGAAACACTGAGGCCACTATGTTCGTTACACATGGTCCTTGTCGCCTCCCGCGCGGAGGCGTGGATTGAAACAACATCAGACCGACACCATTGTTTCCGCCACCCTGTCGCCTCCCGCGCGGAGGCGTGGATTGAAACCAACGCGTAACGTAATTCGCTAGCCAAGTTGTAGTCGCCTCCCGCGCGGAGGCGTGGATTGAAACATGAAAGGTCGGCTAGGTATGCGGTCAGTGCCATAGTGTCGCCTCCCGCGCGGAGGCGTGGATTGAAACTAGAAAGATCTGCTGTAAAAGGATCATCGCTAGTGTCGCCTCCCGCGCGGAGGCGTGGATTGAAACGTGCAGGTCAGTGCTAGCTATAAAATGCTTGCCAAAGTCGCCTCCCGCGCGGAGGCGTGGATTGAAACCAGCCCTTGGGAGCCTCAGCACCTTCGGCCTCCATGTCGCCTCCCGCGCGGAGGCGTGGATTGAAACATTATCAATGGCAATATCAATCCCACCATCAGCAAGTCGCCTCCCGCGCGGAGGCGTGGATTGAAACCGAACACTTTGTTATTCAGCAACGCAATAGCACTAGTCGCCTCCCGCGCGGAGGCGTGGATTGAAACATCTGCATATGTCAATGTGACGAAGATAGACTCGTGTCGCCTCCCGCGCGGAGGCGTGGATTGAAACTTTTGCGGCTCTCATGGCCTCAATCGCTTTTTGAGCGTCGCCTCCCGCGCGGAGGCGTGGATTGAAACCAGTATATGGTAACATAAGGCTTGTCGTCATAAGGGTCGCCTCCCGCGCGGAGGCGTGGATTGAAACTTCAGCGCCGCCGTCAAGTGCCTTTATACTGCGTAAGTCGCCTCCCGCGCGGAGGCGTGGATTGAAACGCACTTTCAAGCGCATAACGCAGTTCGCTTGCCAAGTCGCCTCCCGCGCGGAGGCGTGGATTGAAACAACCTGGATCTGGTACTACGGGCGAGCCTCAGAAATGTCGCCTCCCGCGCGGAGGCGTGGATTGAAACGTTGGTAACTTCTGCGCCGACAGCCGCATACGCAATCGTCGCCTCCCGCGCGGAGGCGTGGATTGAAACAAGAATACGCTTGTAGCTGGCGCTGGAGCTGGATCTGTCGCCTCCCGCGCGGAGGCGTGGATTGAAACCTGCATACTTCAGTGTCGCCATGCTGGCGAATTGTGTCGCCTCCCGCGCGGAGGCGTGGATTGAAACACGAGGTGATAAGCGCCTTGTTGCGTACCCAGCGCGTCGCCTCCCGCGCGGAGGCGTGGATTGAAACATGCAGGTCAGTGCTAGCTATAAAATGCTTGCCAGTCGCCTCCCGCGCGGAGGCGTGGATTGAAACAGCAGTCTTGGGGAGAATACCCTTCCAGCCCTTGTCGCCTCCCGCGCGGAGGCGTGGATTGAAACTTTTGACCAGCAGAATTTCGCGGACAGCGCCATTGTCGCCTCCCGCGCGGAGGCGTGGATTGAAACGGCTCCGGCTCCGGCTAACCAAAAAGGGACATGTCGTCGCCTCCCGCGCGGAGGCGTGGATTGAAACAGATCAGTGTGCAGTCTTATTGGGGCAGCTCAGGGCGTCGCCTCCCGCGCGGAGGCGTGGATTGAAACACGGCGTATTTCCGCGCAAAGATTACACGCCTGGCGTCGCCTCCCGCGCGGAGGCGTGGATTGAAACTCTCGCGGTTTCCTACTGATCCACCGTGCCGTGCGTCGCCTCCCGCGCGGAGGCGTGGATTGAAACATAGCCTTCAAAGGGGACGGGCGTGGGAGCATATGGTCGCCTCCCGCGCGGAGGCGTGGATTGAAACGCGGATGCTATATGCATCCTTGACACTGGCGAGAGGTCGCCTCCCGCGCGGAGGCGTGGATTGAAACTTCTTTGGCCGTAGCGACAAGCCCAAGGCGCTGCCCGTCGCCTCCCGCGCGGAGGCGTGGATTGAAACAAGTGCATCCGGGCATTTTGAATGGGCAGCTCTGGGGTCGCCTCCCGCGCGGAGGCGTGGATTGAAACAGCCATGAGCGGACTACGCGGCCTTTTCCGTCATGTCGCCTCCCGCGCGGAGGCGTGGATTGAAACGTATTTGATGGCGTATTCACCAGATGGTTTCCGCTCGTCGCCTCCCGCGCGGAGGCGTGGATTGAAACTCGACCTGAAAATAAATCAGCCAGAAAATACCCCGGTCGCCTCCCGCGCGGAGGCGTGGATTGAAACAGCCAAGTCGCCCTTTCCGGCACTCGGTTCCAGCAGTCGCCTCCCGCGCGGAGGCGTGGATTGAAACGCGGATGCTATATGCATCCTTGACACTGGCGAGAGGTCGCCTCCCGCGCGGAGGCGTGGATTGAAACGCGGTTTGTGGCTACTCCGGCCCGTGGGCCTCGTGTCGCCTCCCGCGCGGAGGCGTGGATTGAAACGGCTCATCCGTTGGAACGCCACTTACGGCGAATAAGCGTCGCCTCCCGCGCGGAGGCGTGGATTGAAACCGTCCCGCGACCGTTTGCAGCCGTCGCACGCTGTCGTCGCCTCCCGCGCGGAGGCGTGGATTGAAACCCATGAGGTCATGCGCTTGTGGCAGGCCGCGCGGGTCGCCTCCCGCGCGGAGGCGTGGATTGAAACGAGGCGCTCTACGCCGGTCAGGTCACCTGTTCGGACGCGTCGCCTCCCGCGCGGAGGCGTGGATTGAAACATGGATTATGCGCTGGAGCGTCTGGAAAACCAGCCGTCGCCTCCCGCGCGGAGGCGTGGATTGAAACGTGCTGCCCGGAGTGCGGCGAGGACGCCCTGATCGGTCGCCTCCCGCGCGGAGGCGTGGATTGAAACGATCCCAAGGGCGGCCCGTGGGAAAGCCAGATGACCAGTCGCCTCCCGCGCGGAGGCGTGGATTGAAACGCCGCAAGCAAAATCCTGGCAGGAGCGGGAGGACGTCGCCTCCCGCGCGGAGGCGTGGATTGAAACAGGGAGTTGGGCCGCGTGCCTGGCATGTGCTGGTAGTCGCCTCCCGCGCGGAGGCGTGGATTGAAACTGCTGACTGGTATTTTGTGACCTGGGATGGCGTTGTCGCCTCCCGCGCGGAGGCGTGGATTGAAACGGCTATGCCGCGACTGTTTGCCGAGGATTTGAAGAGTCGCCTCCCGCGCGGAGGCGTGGATTGAAACGACTGGTTGCGGGACAGCGGCTATCTGCACAAGGGTCGCCTCCCGCGCGGAGGCGTGGATTGAAACTTGCTCACCGGCGTTTTGGCAAGACGGTGCTGGTGTCGCCTCCCGCGCGGAGGCGTGGATTGAAACTTGCGGTTGCCCGTCATCGGCCACATCACCGACGTCGCCTCCCGCGCGGAGGCGTGGATTGAAACGCCTGGGCAATGGGTGCCTCCATGACGCTCTTGGTCGCCTCCCGCGCGGAGGCGTGGATTGAAACGCATGTACGGGCTTGGGTCGCTAGGGTAAACCTTCGTCGCCTCCCGCGCGGAGGCGTGGATTGAAACCCCAGAAGGAAGGGGCAGACCACGCAGCCGAGGCGTCGCCTCCCGCGCGGAGGCGTGGATTGAAACGCCCATGGCAGCACTGACCGCATCAGTTGCCAGGGTCGCCTCCCGCGCGGAGGCGTGGATTGAAACCTGCTGCTTGGCCTGTATTTCCGTGGCTGTGATTGTCGCCTCCCGCGCGGAGGCGTGGATTGAAACCTTGCCATCCTTGCCATAAATGGTCGAGCCATCAGGGTCGCCTCCCGCGCGGAGGCGTGGATTGAAACTGGATACCGACGCCCTGGCCAAGGGATATCTGGAGTCGCCTCCCGCGCGGAGGCGTGGATTGAAACTGCAAAACGGCGGCCTTTGTGGCTTGGTCGGCGGGTCGCCTCCCGCGCGGAGGCGTGGATTGAAACATGGATAGAGGATATATCAAAATTTGGCGGAAAGCGTCGCCTCCCGCGCGGAGGCGTGGATTGAAACTAAGGATGAACAGAAAGACTTTGCGGTAGTTCTGGGTCGCCTCCCGCGCGGAGGCGTGGATTGAAACCCGCAGGGTCCACAATATCGGATGAGGGCCACGGTCGCCTCCCGCGCGGAGGCGTGGATTGAAACCTGGCAAAATTGCAAATGAATCATTCGCCGTTTGGTCGCCTCCCGCGCGGAGGCGTGGATTGAAACATGCGGCGGGCGGGCTTTGTCGTCAAGCCTTGCCGGTCGCCTCCCGCGCGGAGGCGTGGATTGAAACGGCCTCCTCCGGGCTGGCCGCGCCGTAAGCCCGCATCGTCGCCTCCCGCGCGGAGGCGTGGATTGAAACTGAGTCCAGATACCCACGGTATAGGTATACGCCATGGCGTCGCCTCCCGCGCGGAGGCGCAGGGCTGACGCATCTAAAAAAAGTCTTACCTTTATGGGATGAAAAATATTTGCCATGAAATATTCTCGGCTTTAGGCGAGATCCCAGATCCCAGGCGTGACAGGACAAAAATATATCCTATTGAACTCATTTTATTTATTGCCCTCTGTACTTTTCTCACAGGCGGGAGGAGTTTTTATGAAATGGAACTGTTTGCAAAAACACGCAGGAACTGGTTAAAAAAGATGATCCATATGACCAGCATACCCAGTCACGACACATTTAACCGCATTTTCCAGTCAATAACTCCTGAAAATTTCACTGATTTCCTGATCAATATCACTAAACGGCTGCGCAAAGAAATTAGCGGGGAGATAGTGGCGTTTGATGGAAAGACGCATTGTGGGACGGCTTCTGAAAATATCACACCCTTGCATATGCTCAATGCCTGGGCCGTACAAAATCGCCTTGTGCTTGGGCAGCTGGCAGTGCCTGAAAAAAGCAATGAAATTACGGCAATGCCACAACTAATGGACATTCTTGACTTTCAAGACTGTATTGTGACTTCGGACGCGCTAAATTGCCAAAAGAATATTGCCGGAAAGGCAATCGAAAAAAAAGCCGATTATGTACTTGCCATAAAAGGCAACCATTCAGAAATATACGATGAAGTCAAACTTTTTATGGATAATTTAGCACGAAACACGGCTCCGGCTATTGAAACAGATTATGAAAAGGCTCATGGACGCATAGAGCAAAGAAGATTTTTGTTAAGCACAGAAATTGACTGGCTTGAAACTAAAGATGAGTGGCGTGACCTCAAAAGCTTTTGCATGGTGGAGAGATAAGGCGAGGGGAGGCGCCCAGAGTATAACACGACGTTATTACATAAGCAGCCTTTGTGAGATTGGCAAAGCTGCTGAAGCGATACGCGGTCATTGGGGAGTTGAGAATGAATTTCATTGGTGTCTGGATGTAGTTTTTGATGAAGATAAAAGTCGTGCGCGTACACGTAATGCAGCGAAAAATTTAGGTATTTTACGTGGGGTCGCAATGAATTTGTTAAAAAATAATCCAGAGAAAACAAGCTTAAAAGGAAAAATGTATCAGGCTTCCATGTCTCTATCTTATCTTAAAAAATTGCTTAAAATCTAGATGCGTCAGCCCTGGCGGCCAGCGGCTTCAGGCTTGCGCCCCCGCGCTTTTTGGGCAATACTGTCCCCCCGAATCCACAAGGGGGCTCTACCATGCAGAAGGTCAAAAAAGTCGTGCTCGCCTACTCCGGCGGGCTGGATACTTCCGTTATTCTCAAATGGCTGATCACCGCCTACCAGTGCGAAGTGATCACCGTCACCGCTGATCTGGGCCAGCCCGAAGATCTTTCCGGCGTGGAAGAAAAAGCGCTGAAAACCGGCGCCTCCAAAGCCTATGTGCTGGATCTGCGCGAAGAAATGGCCCGCGACTTCGTTTTTCCCATGATGCGCGGCGCGGCCCGCTATGAAAACCGTTACATGCTGGGCACCTCCATCGCCCGCCCCTGCATCACCAAGGCCCTCATCGACATAGCCCGCAAAGAGGGCGCGGACGCCATCGCGCACGGCGCCACGGGCAAGGGCAACGATCAGGTGCGTTTTGAATTTTCCGCCAAGGCCCTGGCCCCGGATATCCGGGTCATTGCGCCCTGGCGCGAGTGGGATCTCATGTCCCGCACGGCGCTGACCGCCTTTGCCGAAAAACACGGCATCTTCATTTCCAGTGAGGCCAAGCGCTACAGCATGGACGCCAACATGCTGCACACCTCCTTTGAGGGCAGCGAACTGGAAAACCCCGGCAACGCGCCGCATGAAAGCTGCCACGACCGCTGCACGCCCGTGGAACAGGCCCCGAACGAGCCGCAAACCATTGAGGTGGGCTTTGAGGCCGGCAACCCCGTTGCCGTCAATGGCGAAAAAATGTCGCCCTACGCCGTCATCAAAACCCTGGCCGACCTGGCGGGCAGGCACGGCATCGGTCGCGACGACATGGTTGAAAACCGCTATGTGGGCATGAAGTGCCGCGGCGTGTACGAAAACCCGGCGGGCGCCCTGCTCTTCGCCCTGCACCGCGACCTGGAGGGCATCTGCATGGACCGCGAGCTGCTCGCCATTCGCGACATGCTGGCCGTGCCCTATTCCCACGCCGTTTACAACGGCTACTGGTTCTCGCCCGAACGCGAGGCCATGCAGGCATTTTTTGACAAGTCGCAAGAAACCGTCACCGGCGTCGTGCGCGCCAAGCTCTACAAGGGCGGCGTCTGGCCTCTGGCCCGCACCTCTCCCTGCTCGCTCTTCTCCGAAGATCTGGCCACGTTCGAGGGCGGAGACTACGACCACAAGGACGCGGCGGGCTTCATCCGCCTCAACGGCCTGCGCCTGGGCATGTACGCCGCCATCAGGGACAGACTCAAAAAATAGCCCCGCCCGAACGCGCATCCAAGGCCCCGCTCCCGCTTCGGCAAGGGCGGGGCCTTTTTATAACCATGAGGAAGAGATGATGAAAACAAATCAGAGCTGGGGCGGTCGCTTTGCCGAAGGCCCCAGAGAAGCCGTGGCCCGTTATACGGACTCTCAGAGCTATGACCGGGCGCTCTTTGCCCAGGATATTCGCGCCTCCCAGGCCCACGCCCGCATGCTGGGCCGTCAGGGCGTCATCACGTCCGACGAGGCCCGGATTCTGGTTGAAGGGCTGGACACGGTGCGCGCGGAGATCGAATCCGGCTCTTTTGTCTGGAAGCCCGAGCTGGAAGACGTGCACATGAACATCGAAGCCCGCCTTACCGAGCTGACCGGCGACGTGGGCAAAAAACTGCACACAGGCCGCAGCCGCAATGATCAGGTGGGGCTGAGCTTCCGCCTCTTTGTGGCTGACAGGCTGGAGGTCTGGCGTCAATGCGCCGCCGGGCTCTGCGCCGCTCTGCTCAGACGCGCGGCCGGGCATCAGGCGGACATCCTGCCCGGCTGCACCCATTTGCAGCCCGCCCAACCCGTGAGCCTGGCCCACCATCTGCTGGCCTACGCCTGGATGTTCCGGCGCGACGCCCTGCGCCTGAAAGATACCCTCAAGCGGGTGCGCGTCTCGCCGCTGGGCGCGGCGGCCCTGGCCGGCACAACCTATCCGCTGGACCCGCAGGGCGTGGCCCGTGAGGTGGGCTTTTCCGAAATTTACGGCAATTCCATGGACGCCGTGTCGGATCGTGATTTCGTTCTGGAAGCCCTGTTCGGCGCTTCCACAATTATGATGCATCTCTCCCGCCTTTGTGAAGAAATCATTCTCTGGGCCAATCCGGCCTTCGGCTTTGTGAGGCTGCCCGATGGCTATGCCACAGGCTCTTCCATCATGCCGCAGAAAAAAAACCCGGATGTGGCCGAACTGATGCGCGGCAAGACCGGTCGGGTTTACGGGGCCCTCACGGGCCTGCTCACGACCATGAAGGGCCTGCCCCTGGCCTATAACCGCGACATGCAGGAAGACAAGGAAGGCTTTCTGGATGCCGACCGTACGGTGGAGTCTTCCCTGCGGCTCATGACGGGCATGCTGGAAGAGCTGACCTTCCGCACGGATCGCATGCGCGAGGCCTGCAAGGCGGGCTTTCTCAACGCTACGGAGCTGGCGGATTATCTGGTGGGCAAGGGTTTGCCCTTCCGCGAGGCCCATCACGTTACCGGCCAGGCCGTGGCCGCCGCCGAACGTGAAGGCAAGGGGCTGGAAGACCTCTCCCTGCCGGAATTGCGGGCCCTGGAACCGCGCATCGACGGAGGGGTTTACGAGGTGCTTGACTATGCCGCCGCCGTGCGGCGGCGTGAAACGCCGGGCGGCACAGGCCCGCGCTCGGTGGCGCGCCAGATGGAACAGCTCGGACAATGGCTGGAGAATTGGGAGGAGGCGTGAGCGCGGCCCTCCCCGCAAGACCGCGGGCCGGGCACTCCCCAAAGCGAATAGGCCAGGCGGAAATCCATGAATTCGGGCCGCTTCGACGCCGCTTGCGCGGCTTGCGCTCTTGTTTATAATGGCCGCAGGCGCGACGGCCCGCCGGCGGACATGGGTTTGCCGCCGGGGGCATGCGCGGCTCGAAAGCGAAGGCCGACGCCCATTGGCCGCTCAACGCGCGTTGGCGCGAATGTTCCGCCCAAGCAAAGCATGAGGAAACGCCATGCCTGATCCCCAACTGCCGGAACTGACCCTGGACGCCCCTTCCCCGGCATGCTGGCCGGAATGGGCGGAAGACGCGCGCCTGGACGACGACCTGGCGGCCTCGGCCTATGAGGGCACGCCGCCTTCCTGCCGGGCGGCGCTGAAAACCGGTCTGGCTCTGGCGCATATGCATTTCGGCCAGAGCCCCGGCTGTCTGCGCGAAGACCGCCGGGATTCCCACCTGGGCTTCTGGCGGCACACGGCCTCTTTTCCCGCGCCCTGGAGCGTGCTGGCCTTTACGCCAGAATACGCGGCGGCGGCTCGGCTGACGGCGGCCTGCGCCCCCGCCCTTCTGGCCGGCGTGCCGCTGGTGGGCGCGGTCTGTGTGGGCGGCGCGCCCCACCGCGCCGCTCTGGTCAGTCTGGAACTCAGCGGCGTGGAGGACATTTTCACCCTGGATGAAGCCGGCCTCTGCGCCCTGCTTGAAGAGTGCCAGCCCGGTCCGGGCCGGCTTGTTCTGCTGCACGGAGGAGAGCTGGACAACGTGGCGCGCGCGGCCCGCGCGCTGGGCCTGCCCTGTTATGAAGAACGCCGCGCCCCGGTTCTGGTTCTGCCCGAACCCGACGCCTTTGATCTGGACATTCTGGCCTTTGCCCAGGGCGACGCGCTGAAACAGGCCCTGGAAGCCGCGCGACCCGCCCCGCCGGCGGCCATCTATCTCAGGCCGGAGGCCGCGCGCGGCCACGGCTCTTTCAGCCATGTGGAAGCTCTGGTTCTTTCGCCCGGCTGCGAAGGCTTCTGGCTGCATGCCGGCCTGACGCCGGGCTTTTTTATGGTTTCGCGTCTGGCTTTTGGCCCGCTTCAGCCCCTTTCGCGTTAAACGCGCGGCGGGCGCGGCCCACGCGCTTCCGCGCGTCCGCCCTTGCGGGAGTTCGCAAAAAGCCGTACCACTCAGTGATAACGTCAGCCAGCCGGAGCCAGACATGCCCCCAGTCAGCGACATCCGCAACATTGGCATTATCGCCCATATTGATGCGGGCAAGACCACCCTTTCCGAGCGCATGCTTTTTTACAGCCGTAAAATCCACCGCATGGGCGAGGTGCACGACGGCGCGGCCACGATGGACTATTTGCCCGAAGAGCAGGAGCGCGGCATCACCATCACTTCGGCCTGCACCTCCTGCCAGTGGCGGGAACGGACGATCAACCTTATCGATACGCCCGGCCATGTGGATTTCACCATTGAGGTGGAACGCTCCCTGCGCGTGCTGGACGGAGCCGTGGGCGTGTTCTGCGCCGTGGGTGGAGTGGAGCCGCAGTCCGAAACGGTCTGGCGGCAATCCGAGCATTTCGGCGTGCCCAAGATCGCCTTTGTGAACAAGATGGATCGACCGGGCGCGGACTTCGGGGCCGTGCTGGAGGCCATGCGCCGTCGCCTCCAGGCCAACGCCGTGGCCGTGACCGCCCCCCTGGATCAGGGCGAGGCATTTTCCGGCGTGCTGGATCTGATCAGCTGCGAAAGCCTGACCTTTGACCCGGCGGATCAGGGGCGCACCGTGCTGCGCGTGCCTTTCAGCCCGCGCGAAGCCGCTCTGGCCGCGCCCTGGCGCGATACCCTGCTGGAAAAGCTGGCCGAAGCCGACGATACCTTTCTGGAACTCTGGATGGACGGCTCTTTCAGTCAGGAGGACATTCGCGCCGCCCTGCGCCGGGCCACGCTTTCCCGCGCGCTGACGCCCGTGCTCTGCGGTTCGGCCCTGCGCAACATGGGCGTGCAGCCCGTGCTGGACGCGGTCTGCGACTATCTGCCTTCGCCTCTGGATGTGGCCGCGCCCGTGGGGCGCGACGCCGAAGGACGGGAAGAAACGGTCAAGCCGGATCCGGAAGCGCCGCCCGTGGCCCTGGTTTTCAAGGTGCTGGTGGAAAACGGGCGCAAACTGTCCTTTTTGCGCCTTTACGCCGGGAGGATCAAGGAGGGCGACTCTCTGCGCAACGTGGCGCAAAGAAGCGACGACCGCGTGGGCCGCATCTTCCGCCTGCACGCCGACCGCCGCGAACAGCTCGAATCGGCCTCGGCTGGAGAAATAGCGGCTGTGGTGGGCCTGCGCGCGGCTCATACCGGCGAAACCTATACCGCGCGGGGCCGCGAGCTTGCGCTGGAATCCATCGAGGCGTACGCGCCAGTGCTCACCCTGGCTCTGGAACCGCGCAACGCCGATGAGGGCAAAACCCTGGACGAAGCTCTGGCCCGCTATGTGGAGGAAGACCCCACCATTCAGGTCAGCCTGGATGACGATTCGGGCACGCGCATGCTTTCCGGCATGGGAGAACTGCACCTGGATGTGCTGCTGGAGCGCATGCGCCGTGAATACGGCATCAGCCCGCGCGCCGGTCAGCCGCAGGTGGTGCTGCGCGAGACGGTGCGCAAAGAGGCCGGGGCCGAGGCCCTTTTTGACAGGGAGCTGGGCAAGGAGCGCCACCAGGGCGCCGTCTCCCTGCGTGTGACGCCCCTGCCCCGGCATGCGGGCAATCAGGTGAATGTGGGCGACTTTCTGCCCGCGGACCCGCAAGAGGCCCGCAAGCTTCTGCCCCCGCACCTGCTTCAGGCCGCGCTGGATGGCGTGCGCGACGGTCTGCAAAGCGGCGGGCTGACCGGCTGGCCGGTGGCGGATGTGGCCGTGACCCTGACCAGTGTGGAGCGGCGCGAGGGCCTGACCACAGCGCCGGGCTGCCACATGGCCGCCGGCCAGGCTTTGCGCGAGGCTCTGGCCAGGGCCGCGCCCGTGGCTCTGGAACCCATCATGAAAGTGGAAATCAATGTGCCCGACGACTTTCTGGGGCCGGCCATCAGCCTGTTCAACACCGCCGGCGGCAAGGTGGAAGACCTGGAGGACCATGCCGGACGCAAGCTGCTGCGCGGCACGGCGCCTCTGCGCCGCCTGTTCGGCTTTTCCACGTCCTTGCGCTCGGCCACGCAGGGCCGGGCCGGGCTGATGCTGGCCTTTGACCGCTTTGACCTGCCCTGAGGCCCATGCCCGCATCTCTGAAAAACAGCCTGCCCGCGCCGCGCGCCAAGAAAAGCCTGGGGCAGCACTTTCTGCGCCGGGAAGAGATTTGCGCGCGCATCGCCGCCCTGCTGCTGCCCCGGCCTGAGGATCGCGTGCTGGAAATCGGCCCCGGCCCCGGCGCGCTGACCAGGGCACTGGAGGGCGGGCCGCACGCCTGCCTGCTGCTGCTGGAAAAAGACCGCCATTGGGCGGCCGAGCGGCAACGCATGGCCGGGCCGCGCACCCAGGCCGTGCTGACCGACGCCCTGCGCTTTGACTGGAGACGCATCGAACCGGAGCGCCCCTGGAAAATCATCGGCAACCTGCCCTACAATGTGGCCTCGCCCCTGATCTGGGACATTGTCTCCCGATCCAGGGGCCTGAGCCGGGCCGTGTTCATGGTTCAGAAGGAAGTGGGGCAACGGCTGGCCGCCGCGCCCGGCAGCGGTCATTACGGCGCGCTCTCGGTCTGGGTGCAAAGCTACACCCGGCCGCGCCTGGAATTTGTGGTGGGGCCCGGCGCGTTCAGTCCGCCGCCCAAAGTGGATTCCGCCGTGCTGTCCTTTGAGCCGCTGCCGGCCCACTCTCTGCCCGACCGGCCCGACGCCCTGTCCCGCCTGCTGCGAATTTGCTTTCAACAGCGCCGCAAACAGTTGGGCGGCATCTTTCGCCGCGCGGGTCTGCCGAAGCTGGAAGCGGCTCTGGAACAGACGGGGCTGGCTTCCCATCTGCGGCCGGAAGCTCTGAGCAAGGAGGATTTTCGGCGTCTTGCCGCTTTTTTGCCGCCAAATCTTGACAAGCCGAACCAAAAAAGGTTGAGTTAAGCCCGCCGCCATAACGCTATTGTATCGAGAGTTCGCGCCACGGGCCTGCCGAAGCTGGAAGCGGCTCTGGAACAGACGGGGCTGGCTTCCCATCTGCGGCCGGAAGCTCTGAGCAAGGAGGATTTTCGGCGTCTTGCCGCTTTTTTGCCGCCAAATCTTGACAAGCCGAACCCAAAAAGGTTGAGTTAAGCCCGCCGCCATAACGCTATTGTATCGAGAGTTCGCGCCACGGGCCTGCCGCGCGCCTTTGCGGGCGGATACCGGGAAATCTGGCGTGTGATATCTTTTGGCAAATCTTCAGGAGGATATGATGACTAAAGCTGATCTGGTTGAAAAAATTGCCGCCAAGGCCAATCTGACCAAGGCCGCCGCCGAACGCGCGCTCAACGCTTTTCTGGCGTCCGTGGAAGATGCGCTGTGCAAGGAAGCCAAACTGACCCTCACCGGCTTCGGCACTTTCGCCGTGGAAAGCCGCAACGCCCGCCAGGGCCGCAACCCGCGCACCGGCGCCACCCTGACCATCCCCGCCTGCAAGATGGTCAAGTTCCGTCCCGGCAAAATGCTCAAAGACGCCCTGAATTAGAAGTCAGTCCACGGTTCGCATGAAATGACTTCCGCCGGGCGGGAGCCCGGCGCGGCGTGAAAAACGCCGTAACTGAGCCAAAAACCGCATTTTGGGACGAATGCGCTCCATAATCCGGCTCTTGGCCGAATTGCGAAATGACTTCCAGATAGTTTCAGCTTGAAAGGGGTCTGCCGGCAGCTCACGCTTGGTCGGCAGACCCCTTTCAAGCTGAGCATGCTTCGGATTCAGCCCGCATCAGGGCATTTCGCGCATGAAATGCCCTGCGGAAAAATCTCCCCTTCTACCGACAAGCAAAAAGCATGGCGTATTTTTTAATGAGGGAATTTGCCGGGTTGTGCTCGCGTGATAAAAAATACATTATATTTCAATATGTTGCTACAAAGCAAGGAAGGCTTTTTTTGCGCCCCTCATTGACAGAAGGGGAGTGTTTTGACTATTTCTAGACTCGCGGAAGCGCCCTTCGGGGCTTCATAGGGAATCCCGTTCAAATCGGGAGCGGACCCGCCGCCGTACGCCGAACTGATGCCGCTTTTCCCCGCGCGCCACTGGACTTGTGCCGGGAAGGCCGAAAAGCGAGCCGGCAAGCCGGAAGACCTGCTTTCGCACATCGTTTCCGAGGATGGATCATCGGCAACGGGGCTTTTGCCGACAGATCCGACAATGAGGATCAGACTCCTCCTCCGCCCTCCTCTTTGGGGGAGGTATTTTTACCGTACCAGCCCCCATGCCCGGAGTATTTCATGCCCGCCACCATCATTAAACGGGACGGCGCGTCCGCGCCCTTTGATTCCGTCAAGATTCTCAACGCCATCACCAAGGCCAATCAGGCCGTGGGCGGCGAGGACATGTCCCCCACCGATCTGCTCTTCGTCACGGAAAAAGTCTGCAAAAAGCTGGAAGAACGCAACCTCCGCCATGTGGAAGAAATTCAGGATGTGGTGGAGGAAAGCCTGATTCAGTACGATTACGCCAAAACCGCCAAGGCGTATATTCTCTACCGCGCCGAGCACGCCAAGATACGCAACGCGGAATCCTATCTCATGGACATTTACAAAAAGCTGACGTACTCCCCGGCCATCCGGGAGGACATCAAGCGGGAAAACGCCAATATCGACGGCGACACGGCAATGGGCACCATGCTCAAATACGGTTCCGAGGGGTCCAAGTTTTTTATCGACAACTACATTCTGCCCAAGGACGCCTCGGCCGCGCATGCCAACGGCGATATTCACATTCATGACAAAGATTTCTACATGCTCACGGAAACCTGCTGCCAGATCGACCTGATCCCGCTGTTCAAAAACGGTTTTTCCACCGGGCATGGCTATCTGCGCGAGCCCAATTCCATTGAAAGCTATTCAGCCCTGGCCTGCATCGCCATTCAGGCCAACCAGAATGAAATGCACGGCGGCCAGAGCGTGCCGCATTTTGATTTTGCCATGGCGCCCGGCGTGGCCAAAACCTACGCCAAGGAATACCGCAAGGCTTTCTGCGCCTGCCTGCGCATCGCGGGCGGCCTGGACGCCGCCTCGGCCGCAACGCTGACGGAGGAACTGCTGAAGGCCGCCGGCCTGCGCCCGACCGTCGCCATAGACCGGGCCGGGGCGGAGGCTCTGGCCCGCGCACTGGACGAGCGCGCGCCCGCGGAGTGGCGGGAGCTGGCCGGACGCGCCCATGCCTATGCCGCGGAGGAAGCTCTGGGCAATACAGACCGCCGCGTGTATCAGGCTATGGAAGCCCTGATTCACAATCTGAACACCATGAATTCCAGGGCAGGAGCACAGGTGCCGTTCAGCTCCATCAATTATGGCACGGATGTTTCCGTCGAGGGCCGCATGGTGGTGAAAAACCTGCTCCATGCCACCCAGGCTGGCCTGGGCAACGGCGAAACCTCCATTTTTCCGGTGCAGATTTTCAAGGTCAAGGAAGGGGTCAACTACAACCCCGGCGATCCCAATTACGATTTGTTCAAACTGGCCATGGAAACTTCGGCCAAGCGTCTTTTCCCCAATTTCAGCTTCATTGATGCGCCGTTCAACCTCCAGTATTACAAGAGCGGCGACTACAACAGTGAAGTGGCCTATATGGGCTGCCGCACGCGCGTGCTGGGCAACGTGCATGACCCGGAACGCCAGGTGACCTGCGGACGCGGAAATCTGAGCTTCACCTCCGTGAACCTGCCGCGCCTGGGTCTGGAGGCGCGGGGCGATGTGGAAAAATTTTACGCCCTGCTGGATGACAAGATTGATCTGGTGTTCCGCCAGTTGCTGCACCGGCTCAAAATTCAGAGCGCCAAAAAGGTGCGCAATTATCCCTTCCTCATGGGCAACGGCATCTGGCTGGATTCCGGCAAGCTGGACTGGGATGACAGCATCGGCGAGGTGCTCAAGCACGGCACCCTGACCGTGGGCTTTATCGGCCTGGCCGAGACGCTCAAGGCCCTGCTGGGCGCGCACCACGGCGAGAGCGGGGAGGCGCAGAAGCTGGGCCTGGAAATTGTCGGGCACATGCGCCGCCGCGCCGATGAAGAGGCGAAAAAGACCGGCCTGAATTTCTCGCTTATCGCCACCCCGGCGGAAAGCCTGAGCGGACGCTTCGTGGCGCTGGACCGTGAGCGCTACGGCAGCATTGCCGGCGTCACGGACCGCGACTACTACACCAATTCTTTCCATGTGCCGGTCTACTATCCCATCAAGGCTTTTAAAAAAATTCAGCTGGAAGCGCCCTACCATGCCATGACCAATGCCGGGCACATCACTTATGTGGAGCTGGACGGCGACACCTGCAGAAATCTTCAGGCCTTTGAGCGGATCATCCGTTACATGCATGACCAGGGCGTGGGCTACGGCTCCATCAATCACCCCCTGGATCGTGACCCCATCTGCGGCTATACGGGCGTCATCGGCGATGTCTGCCCGCGTTGCGGCCGCCGCGAGGGCGAGGGGGTGAGTCTGGAAAAGCTGCGGGAACTGCGCAGAAAATTTCCCCAGACCCCTAAATGGGAATGAGCGGACGGGGCGCGGCGGCTTCTTCATACACGGAAAACACTTCTGCTGTCAGAGAGTGGAACAAGGCACGCCAACCCGCGCATTGAACGGGAAAAAGCGGGTTTTCCCGTTTGCGCTTTGCGGACGGTCTTGCGAGGCAAGGCCGCGAACGCTGTAAGCGTTTCTGATATTCATCTGTGTTGAGACTGAAAAGGAGACTACGGCAATGCTGATGGAATCGCGTCTGTTTGAGGAGACGAAACTGAAACAGAAAATGGTGGGCCAGGGTGTGGGCTTTGAGCGCATCCGCCGGATTACCGGCTATCTGGTGGGCACCCTGGATCGCTTCAACAACGCCAAGCGCGCGGAGGAGCACGACCGGGTTCGGCATGCCTGAACGCGACCTTGTTTCCGCAATGCCGGAGCGGGCGCGCCTGCGTTTGTCCGGCATTGTGGAAGAATCCATTGTGGATGGGCCGGGCCTGCGCCTTGTGCTTTTTACCCAGGGCTGTCCACACGGCTGCAAGGGCTGCCATAATCCAGAAACGCACGACCCGGAGGGCGGTTTTGTCCGCCATGTGGAAGAAATTCTCGCGCAATACGACGAAAATCCGCTTTTGGACGGCGTCACGTTTTCCGGCGGCGAGCCCTTTCTCCAGGCCGGGGCGCTCTGTGCCGTGGCCGAGAAAGTCCGCGCCAGGGGCGGCGATGTGATCACCTATACCGGCTATACCTATGAGGCTCTGCTGGCGCGGACAGAACGCGGCGCTGAACCGGACGCGGCCCGCCTGCTGGAACTGACCGATCTGCTTGTCGACGGGCCGTATGTGGAGGCATTGCGGGATTTGGAATTGCCTTTCCGGGGCAGTTCCAATCAGCGCCTGCTGGACAGAAAGCAGCGGCGCGCGCTGGCCGCCGCAAAGGCATAAAAAACGCCGGAGAGGCAATGCCCTCCGGCGTCGGGAAGCGGGCCGTCCAGCCAGTGTCTAATCGCAAAGATTCTGCGCGGAATTTTTGCAGGATCGTTCGCGAAAAAACGTGGTTTTCGCTCACTCACGGCGGCTACGCCGCCGCAAAACCCTTGCGGGTTTTGTTGCGTCTACTTTTGCAAGCAGACGCTAGCCCTAGTTCTTGAAGGGTGAAATGGCCCGCAGGGTTTCAATGACGCCGGGGAAGTTTTCAATCACATACTCCACATCCTCTTCCGTGGTGTAACGGGAGAGAGAAAGGCGCACCGAGCCATGGGCGTAGTTGAAGGGCAGACCCATGGCCCTGAGCACATGCGAAGGCTCGAGACTGCCTGAAGTGCAGGCCGAACCGGAGCTGGCGCAGACGCCCAGGCGGTCGAGCATCAGCAGGATGGCCTCGCCCTCCACATTCTTGAATGCGATATTGCTGGTGTTGGGCAGGCGGTTTTCCATGTCGCCGTTGACCATACAGTCAGGAATGCGTTCCAGCAGGCCGTTTTCCAGCTTGTCGCGCAGCCGGGCCACATTGACGCGTTCTTCCTGCATGTGTTCGCTGGCCAGTTGGGCGGCCATGCCCAGCCCCACAATATAGGGCACGTTTTCCGTGCCCGCCCGCCGGCCACGTTCCTGATGGCCGCCGCGCATGAACGGACGGAAGCGCACGCCCTTGCGCACATAGAGCACGCCGATGCCCTTGGGCGCGTGAATCTTGTGACCGGACAGGGACAGCATGTCCACCGGCAGATGGCGCAGGTCGATGGGCGTTTTGCCCACGGCCTGCACCGCGTCGGTATGAAAGAGCACGCCGCGTTCCCTGGCCATTTCAGCCATGGTCTGGATGGGATAGATGTCGCCCACCTCGTTGTTGGCGAACATGATGGACACCAGCGCCGTGTCGTCGGACAGGGCCGCGGCGTATTCGTCCATATCCAGGCGGCCTTTGCCGTCCACGCCGAGCAGGGTCACATGATAGCCTTGGCGCTCCCAGTACTGAACCACATTGAGCACCGCCGGATGCTCCACGCGGGTGGTGATCAGGTGACGCTTTTCCGGCTGGGTCTGGATGGCGGACCAGATGGCCGTATTGTCGCTTTCCGAGCCGCAAGAGGTAAAAATAATCTCATCTGGATGCGCGCCCAGCAGGGCGGCCATGCGCTCGCGGGCCGTGTCCACGGCTTCGCCCACCTGGCCGCCGAAGCTGTGCATGCTGGAGGGGTTGCCGTACAGTTCGCCCAGATAGGGCAGCATGGCCGCGAGCACTTCCGGGGCCACGGCTGTGGTGGCGTTATTGTCGAGATAGATGGTTTTCATGGTTTACGCCTCCTCCACCACGATGTCGGACTCCACATGTTCGCGCAACAGACGCTCCACCAGATTGCGGATGGTCACCTCGCTGGAGCGGCACCGCGAACAGCGCCCGCGCAGGGAAACGGTCACCCGCTTGCCGTCCACATCCACCAGTTCTATGTCGCCGCCGTCGGCCGCGAGCTGGGGCCGAATTTCCTCGTCAATGGTCTTGAGCACCTGCTGCATGCGCTGCACATTGGTCATGCGCGGCTCGGGCCTCAGCTCGGTCAGCGGCTTCTGCTTGAGCTCGGCGGCGAGAATCTCTGAAATCTCGTTCAGGCATTCGCCACACGCGCCGCCGGCCTTGGTGTAGTTGGTGACCTCTTCCACGGTTTTCAGATTGTTTTCGCGGATGGCGCGGATAATCTGGGCGTCCGTGACGCCGAAGCATTTGCACACCAGCTTGCCCTCTTCGTGGGCGTGGGGCACGGGCGGTTCGCCTTTCCACTGGCGGATGGCCGCCTCCAGGGCTTCCTGACCCATGACGGAACAGTGCATCTTCTGCTTGGGCAGGCCGCCCAGGGCGTTGGCAATGTCCTTGTTGGTCAGCTTGAGCGCGTCGTCCACCTTCATGCCCTTGATCATGTCGGTGAGCACGGAGCTGGAAGCGATGGCGCTGGCGCAGCCGAAGGTCTCAAAGCCGGCCTTTTCGATGACGCCGTCAGCGCTGATTTTCAGATAGAGCTTGAGGGCGTCGCCGCAGGCCAGGCTGCCCACTTCGCCCACGGCGTTGGCGTCGGCCAGAGGGCCGGCGTTGTGCGGGTGCAGAAAATGATCATGCACGGCTTCGCTATAATTCCACATGATTGCCTCCTGAAGCGGAACGCTTTTCAGATTCTATGATTTCCTGAAGGGTGCGCTGGTGCAAAAAACCACGAATGTGGCTGTCCAGTTCTTTCCAGAAGCCGCGCGTGGAGCACTGGCCCTCACGCTGGCAGGGTCGCCCCTTGGTCAGACAGCGCACCGGCGCTATTTCACCCTCCAGATGCAAAAAAACGTCTTCCATATTGATTTCGGACGGGGCCTTGGCCAGCGCGTAGCCGCCGCCCGAACCGCGCACGGCGCGCAAGATATGCAGAGGCTTCAAGGCCCGGACAATCTGTTCCAGATAGCCGGAGGAGATGTTTTCCTCACGGGCCACCTGGCCCAGTTGCAGCAGACTGTCCCTGGGCTGGGCCGCCAGCCGCAGCAGAAAACGCAAACCGTAGCGGGTTCTGGTGGAAAAACGCATAAACAGCACCTCATTGCGCCGGGGCAGGAGCCCGGCAGATTATCTCTCTTGCGGCTCGCGCCGTCGGGAGATGGCCGTAAGACTGAAGGGAGTTTCCTGATAAACGTAATAGTTGAGCCAGTTGCTGTAGAACAGATGGGCGTGCGCCCGCCAGGTCATCAGCGGCATGGCCGAGGAATTGTCGCCGGGGTAATAGTGCCGGGGCATCGCGGGGTTCAGCCCTTTGGCCAGGTCGCGCCGGTATTCGGCGTCCAGCGTGCCGCGGTCATATTCCAGATGGCCGGTCATGAACACCTGGCTGTGATCCAGGCTCTCCACCAGGGTCAGCCCGGCCTCGGCGGATCGCGCCAGAATGCGCAGGTTGGCCGCCTTGAGCACATCCTCGGCGCGCACTTCGGTGTGACGCGAGTGCGGGGCCAGAAATTCATCGTCAAAACCCCGGAACAGGCGGCACTCCGGGTGCAGCACCTCATGGCGGAATATGCCCGATATCTTGGCCGGCAGAATGTACTTGGGCGCCCCGTAGAAGTGGTACAGGGCGGCCTGGGCCGCCCAGCAAAGGTAGAGCGTGGAATAGACATGCCCCTGGGCGTAGGTCATGATTTCCAGCAGTTCCTGCCAGTAGTCCACATCCTCGAAAGGCAGATGCTCCACCGGCGCGCCGGTAACGATCATGCCGTCGAAGCTGCGGTGGCGGATTTCGGCGAATGTCTTGTAAAAACGCTCCAGATGGCGCAACGGCGTGTTTTTGGACTCATGCGCCGCCGTGCGCAGCAGGGTGATGTTGACCTGAATGGGCGAATTGCCCAGCAGGCGCAACAATTGCGTTTCTGTGGCGATCTTGGTGGGCATCAGATTGACGATCACTATTTCCAGAGGGCGGATGTCCTGCTGCCGGGCGCGCTCCTCGGTCATCACGAAAATGTTTTCGCCCTCCAGAGCGGCGCGGGCCGGCAGATCGGCGGGAATCTTGATGGGCATGGCCAAAATCCTTTACATGGTCTTGCAAAAAAGCAGTGCCTGCTTATCTCAGATGCGTCACGCGGCGGTGGCGCGCCGCATTAAAATCATAGTAATTCGCTATGATTTGTCAAGGCATGGCAAAAATTTTTCAGCGGCGCGAGGTTTCCGGCGCTTCACAGGCGCGCCACATGGCTTTCCAGAGGCAGGTCGCAGCCGGCCCCCTTCATGGCCTCCCGGGCCAGACGGTCCAGGCCGCCGCAGCAGGGCACGCTCATGCGAAGCACCGTAAGCCTGGCTATGCGCCCGCCGCGCAGGATGTCGGTCAGCTTTTCCAGCAGCGTCGCGCTGTCTTCCAGCTTGGGGCAGGCGATGAGCGGCACGCGCCCCGGCAGCCAGTCCTGATGCAGGCGGGGCAAGGCGAAGCCCGCGCAATGGGCGGCCAGCAACAGGCGCGCGCCGTCCAGAAAGGGGGCCCGGGGCGACGCCAGCCGCAACTGGATGGGCCAGGTGGGCAGCTCAACCCGCAACGCCTCACTGGCAACCATGGCGGCTGGCGCGCCCAGGAAGCGCGGGTCACGCAGATCGCGCGGGGCGCTGCCGGGGCAGCCGCCAGCCGTATGTCGCGCCGACGACGCCGCGCCGTCCGATGCCTGACGCCGGGCCTTGGCCGCCAGGGCCGCTTTTTCGTCAAATTCCGGCGCCTCGCGCGTGGTCAGGCTCAGCGCGCCCTGAGGGCAGTTCAGGCAGGCGCCCAGGCCGTCGCAGAACACTTCGCTGATCAGGCGGGCCTTGCCGTCAATGACAGCCAGAGCGCCCTCGGCGCAATCCAGCACGCATTGGCCGCAGCCGTTGCATTTCGCTTCGTCGATTTCAATAACGGGTCGTTTCATGTGACTTCCTTATGTCAACTGTCATATCAGTTCCGGCAATTGCGCCGGCGTGTTCACCAGATGCCGCGCGCCCGCGGCGCGCACTTCTTCCAGACCGCGAAACCCCCATGCCACGCCCACGGAGACCATGCCCGCATTGCGCGCCGTAAGCATGTCCACATCGCTGTCGCCCACATAAAAGCATTGTCCGGCCTCCAGATGCAGTTGGGCGAGCATGGCCCCGGGAGCGGCGGGATCGGGCTTGAGCGGCGTTCCGGGCCGTCCGCCGCGCACGTCGGCAAAAGGAACGTGCGGAAAATAATGACTGACCAGCTCCCGCGTGAGTTCATCGGGCTTGTTGGAAAGTACGGCAAGGGTCAGGCCCCGCCGGGCCAGCGCCGTCAGGGCGTCGGGCATGCCCTCATAGGGGCGGGTGCGCTCACGCATGTGCTGCCCGTACCAGAGGCGGGCCTCGTCCACCAGGGCGTCGAGCGCTTCGGGCGCGAGATCGCGCAGGGCCGTCGGGGGCAGAGCGCTGCGCACCAGGCGGCTGAACCCGTTGCCTACCATACGGCGGTAGGCCGCCAAGGGATGGGCGGGATGACCGTGGGCCGCCAGCACAGCGTTGCAGGCCCGGCCTATGTCTTCAAGCGTGTTCAGCAGGGTGCCGTCCAGATCAAAAATAAAAGCCTTCATATGCCCGCTCCGGAGCGGCGAAAACCGCTCATGGGATATGGTCGCAGCATAGCCGAAAAACGGCATAAACCCAAGCCCGCATTCGGGGCTGGCCCGGCTTTGGGCCTATCGCCCCTTCTGGTCTTCTGGACAGGGCCGGGACGCCTTGTTACAGTTCATTCATGTCCGGTCGCGGCATACCGCCCGTACCGACCCTCACTGGAGGAACCCATGCCAAGACATGTACTGACCATCAAGGATCTGGGCGAGAACACATGCTGGCTGCTGGTGCAGCAGGCCATCGGCATTCCGGATGCCAAATCGCGCAGCGACTTCATGACCGAACGGGTGGCGGTGCTGATTTTCGCCCAGCTTTCCCTGCCTGAACGGCTCTGCGTGACGGCGGCCGTGCGGCAGATGGGCGGCTTTACGGTGTACGAGGGCGAGCAGCAAGGCGCCTGGCGTGCGGAGCTGAACGACTATCAGGAACACCTGATGCCGATTTTCGGCTACTATATGGATTGCCTGTATACCTATGGCCTGCCGGTGAGCACTTGGGACATGCGCGCCGCTGATGTGGATTTTCCGGTGATCAACGCGGGCAGCCCTGACGCGCATCCCGCCCACGCCCTGGCCGACATCGCCTGCATGCTGCGGTCGTCGCGCTATCTGCAAGGCGTCACCGCCGGTTGGCTGGGCTGCGCCAACGGCACGCTCCATTCGCTCATTGCGGCCACGGCCTGGTTCCCCTTCAGTCTGCGCGTGGCCCTGCCCCCGCATCTGGACCCTGCCCCGCTTCAGGCTGAGGCAAACCGCCTGCAAACCCCGGTGACCTTTGTGGATACGCCCGAAGAAGCGGTGAAAAACGCCAATTTTGTGCTGGCCGGCTGCCGGGGCGGCATGAGCCGTGAAGACATCGCCCCCTGGCGGCTCGACGCCGCCTTGATGAGCAAAGCCGCTCCAGACGCGCGCCTTTTGCTCAGCGCCTCGCCGGTGCAGGCCATTCCTGTGGATCAGAAGGTGCTTTCCAGCCCGGCATCCCAACTGGTGCGCCAATCAGAGTTCCGCTTGCGGGTGCACAAGCGCATTCTGCACTGGGTGTTCCAGGATGGAGAAAACCCTGCCTAACGGATCAGTCATGCCGGAATTTTTCAGCAAAGCGCGGCCCCGGTCGCGCTTTGCCATGTGCGCCGCCGCAGTTCCGGCCAAGGGGCCGCGACGGTTCAGCCCCGGCGCGGGAGAGGTCAATGACTTTCTGCGGGTCTTCTGCGCCGCATTGTTGAGCCTGGCGCGCAAACAGCGCGCGTAAACCGCAATGCCGCTCGCATTGCCGGGGCTTTCGGCTTTAGTGAATCGCGAGTTCGCTCCGGTGGCGCGGCGGGGTCTCGCCCCGCCCGCCCCCGCAGGGCACTTCATGCGCGAAATGCTCTCATTTCTGCTTGCCCTCATGGCGGATGCCCCGCTTTGAGGACATGCGCTCTTCTGCCCCGACCGAAAAAGCAGGGAAAAACCAGCGCCGCAGGCGGGCAAAAAGGCAGAGCGCTGGCAGGCCCTAACGCGGCAAGAGGGTCAGCTCATAAGCGCCAGCCTGGTTCAGATATTTGCGGGCCACGGCCTGCACGTCAGCCGGGGTCAGGGCGGCGGCCTTGTTGAGCAGCTCTTTCTGAAAATCCTGCGGATAACGCAGCACGGCATCCGTCGCCGCTTCGCCGGAGCGGCCCGCCAGGCTCTGCCTGTCACGCAGATATTCGCCCAGCAGGCGGTTGCCTGCGGCGGCCAGCAGGGCCCTGGGCAGGGGTTTGGCCTTGAGGTCCGCGATAATGCCGGCAAAGCCCTTGCGGGCCTGCTCCAGCTTGTCCGGCGTGGCGCCGATGTAGAAGGCCATGAAGCCTGCCTCCGGCATGCTGCGGTTGAAGGCGGTCACGGTATAGCCCAGCCCCTGTTCGTCGCGCAGCCTGCTGAACAACAGACCGCTCTGACCCGACAGTACGGCCTGCAACAGCATCAGGGCCG
This sequence comes from Desulfovibrio sp. SGI.169, assembly GCF_050313595.1. Classification (NCBI taxonomy): domain Bacteria; kingdom Pseudomonadati; phylum Thermodesulfobacteriota; class Desulfovibrionia; order Desulfovibrionales; family Desulfovibrionaceae; genus Desulfovibrio; species Desulfovibrio sp. SGI.169. The sequence continues at coordinate 44,581 of NZ_JBNPLS010000005.1, forward strand.
GCGCGTCTGGATGGGTGGGCGGCACTGTTTTGAAGAGTTGCAGCAAGTGGGCCTGATGGCGGCCCGGCAGGTTCAGGTTCAGTGTTCTGTCCCGGCCCCAGGCGGGCGCTGTCGCGGCAAAGGCCCGCCCTTCGGGCGCGGGCAGGCTTCGGGCAAAGGCCAGCACTGCCTCGCGCTCAAAACTGCCCGCCACGGAAAGCACCCACGGCTGGGCGGTCTGCCGACGCCAGAAAGCCCGCACATCCTTGCGGTCAAAGCCATCCAGATTTTGCGGCGCGCCCAGGCCGTCAAAGCCGTAGGGCTGCCCGCCGGGATAGAGGAAAGGGTTCAGCCTGGCGAACATATAGGCCAGGGGCCTGTCCGCGCGCTGGCGGATGGCGGATTTCATGTTCTCCACCTCGCGCCGCAGTTCCCCGGCCTCAAAGCGTGGCCTGGCGAACATGTCGCCCAGGGCGCTGAAATAATCGGCATTGAAGCGTGACGGCCCGGTCAGCGAAATGCCGAAGGTCTGCAAGCCCGCTCTGGCTGAAACGGCGGCCGCGCGTTCCGCAAAATAGCGTTCCACGCCCTGGGCGTCCAGCTTGCCGCTGCCGTCGGTGAGCAGACGGGCGGTCAGGTCGGCCAGGCCCTGCTGCTCGGGCTTGAGCAGGGCGTTGCCGCCGGGCAGCATCAAATCAAGAGAGATATAGGGCACCGTGGCGTCGGGAATAAGAATCAGGGTGCGGCCCTCGCCCAGCTGGATCACTTCTCGCGTTCCGGCGTTTGCGCGGGCCGTTGCGGCTTTTTGCGCGCCGCTTCCGGCGGGCCAGTTCTTTTGCAGTATGGCTTCCATATCCGGCAGGGCCGCGCCTTCCGGCGCAAGCACACGCACCCGCGCCCGCTCTGGCGCAAGCCAGAGGGCAATGGCGCTCTGCAGCTGTTTTTCATCCACATTGCGCTGGGTGAAACGCAGATTGCGCTCCGCCTGCTCCCCGCCCAGATCAAACTGAACGACGCCCTTCCAGGCGGCAAGCCCGTTGAGGGTTTCCCCGGCCCGGTTCATGCCGTCCTCCAGATTGAACTTGGCCCGGCGCACGGCGTCGGCGCTGAAGTCGCCGGCTTTGAGAGCGGCCAGGTCTTCAGTCAGTTCCCGCCAGAAGCTTTCCACCTTGCCGGGGTCAAGCTGGGCGGTGATGGTCAGCAGGCCCGCGCGAGCCAGGCTCATATTGTCCACACTGATGCTGTCCACCAGTTGCTTTTCATATTTGTACTTGCGGTAAAAGGCCGAGGCGCCGTCGCCGCCCAGCAGATAGCTGAGCACGTCCAGTTCCACCGCGCGCAGGTCGCGCAGACCGGGCGCGGGAAGGGCTATGCCCAGATAAACCTTGCTCCAGGGGCCGCGGCTCACTTCCACACGCGGGCCGCCCGCCGCGTCAGTCAGATCCAGAGGCGGGGGCGCGGGCAGATCTCCGCTGTTCTTCAGGCCGCCGAAAAGCTTTCGGGCATGGGAGAGCACCGCGTCCGGCTCAATGTCGCCAGCCACCAGCAAGAGCATATTCCGGGGCTGATACCAGCGTTTGACATAATCTCGCAGGTTCTGGGCGGTGACGGACTTGATGGTGTCCACATAGCCGATGATGGGGCGGCCGTAAGGCGTATTTTTAAGCCCTGCCGTTTGAAGATTTTCATAGAGCTTGCGCATGGGCGAATCCTCGCCGCGCTGAAGCTCGGAAATGACCACATTTTTTTCGGCCTCCAGTTCCCTGGGGTCCAGCCGGGCCTGAAAGGCCATATCCTTGACCACGTCCATGCCCGTGCGCCAATGGGCGGCGGGCATATCGGTCATGTACCAGGTCTTGTCGAAGCTGGTGGCCGCGTTGAGGTAGCCGCCCAGCGCCTCCACATCGCGGGCCACCTGCCCCTTGGGCCGGTGTTCCGTGCCCTTGAAAACCATGTGCTCCAGCAGATGGCTGATGCCCGCCTGGCCCGGCTCTTCATTGGCCGAACCCGTGCGCACATACAGACGGGTGCAGACCAGGGGAAAGCGCGTATCCTTAAGGATATACACGCTGAACCCGTTGGGCAGCCGGATCAGATGACCGGCGGCGGAAGCCTCCTCCGCCGGCGTTGCCGCCACGACCGCCGAGGCGCTTATGGCCATGAACAGCGTCAGAACAAACAAGGAAACAATGCGTCGCATTAAAACTCCCGAAAAAGCGGTTTTCAGCCTTCCGGCAGGGGCGCATGGCGCGCAGGCCCGCCGGAAACAGCCGTTCAGTGCATATGAAAAACGGATGGAAGGCGTTTTGCGCATTCCATCCGATAATAATAGTGACTGCCGCCATGCAAGGCAAGCGGTGAAAACCTCTCCGCGGAGCCGTTTTTTGTGCTTGCCCGGCTTCCCCGCGACATGGCGCGCCGCGGAAGGGATAATGGGAATCAGCCGCCCAGGTAGGCTTCTTTGACCTTGGGGTTTTCCAGCAATTCCCGGCCCGGCCCTTCCAGCACCACCCGGCCCACCTCCAGAATATAGGCGTAATGGGCCACGGAAAGCGCGGCAAAGGCATTTTGTTCCACCAGAAGCACGGTTTTGCCCTCGGCGTTGATTCGCTTGACGATCTCGAAAATTTCACGCACCAGCAACGGGGCCAGGCCCAGTGAAGGCTCGTCGAGCATGAGCAGATCCGGGCGGCTCATCAGCGCCCGGCCCACGGCCAGCATCTGCTGTTCGCCGCCGGACAGCGTGCCGCCCTTCTGCCAGCTCCGCTCCCTGAGGCGGGGGAAAAGGCTGTATACCCACTCCAGATCCGTCGCTATTCCGTCACTGTCCTTGCGGGAATACGCGCCCAGATAAAGGTTTTCCTCCACGCTGAGGTGGGGCAGGATGCGACGCCCCTCGGGCGACAGGGAAATGCCCTTGCGCACCATGTCTTCAGGTTTCAGGCCCATGAGCGATACCGGCTTTTCGCCCTCATGCCGGGTGAGGAAAAGCTCTCCGCTGATGGTTTTGTTCAGCCCGGCGATGGAACGGATGATGCTGCTCTTGCCGGCCCCGTTGGCCCCGATCAGGGTCACTATGCTGCCGCGCGCAATGGAAAGGCTGACGCCCTGCACGGCCTGAATGCCGCCGTAGCGCACATGAAGATCGCGTATTTCAAGCATGCTGCACCGCCACATCCTCGCCCAGATAGGCGCGGATGACCACAGGATTGTTGCGCACGGCCTCTGGATCGCCCTCAGCGATCAGCGCGCCGTACTCCATGACCCAGATATACTGGCATACGCCCATGACCACCTTCATGTCGTGCTCGATAAGCAGAATGGTCAGATCAAACTCATCCCGGATATGCCGGATGAAATGCATCAGCTCCAGACTTTCCTGGGGGTTCATGCCCGCCGCCGGTTCGTCCAGCAGAAGCAGGCGCGGTTCGGTGGCCAGGGCGCGGGCGATTTCCAGACGGCGCTGCGCCCCGTAGGGCAGGCTGCCCGCCTTTTCATGCAACTGATCGCCCAGATTCACGCGCTCGGCCAACCGACGCCCCTTGCGGGCGATGTCCGCCTCTTCCCGGCAATAGGCCGGCAGCCCCAGCGGGGCCATCCACCAGGGGCAGTGGCGGCGCACATGACAGCCCACCATGATGTTTTCCAGCACGCTCATCTGCTGCGAAAGGCGGATATTCTGAAAGGTGCGCGCCATGCCCAGACGGCAGATGTCATAGGGTTTGCGGCCCTTGATGCTCTTGCCCGCGAAAATGACCTCCCCTTCCTGGGGGGTGTAAAAGCCGCTCAGCACGTTGAATACCGTAGTCTTGCCGGCGCCGTTGGGGCCAATGACGCCCACGATGCTCCCCCGCGGAACGGCAAGGCTCAGCTCGCTCACGGCCGTCACCCCGCCGAAGCGCATGGTCACATCCCTGGCCAGCAGCAGCGCGTCCGCATAGTCGGACGCCGTGGGCAATACAAAGCCGCTCATGCCTTATGCCCCCTCAGGAAGGCGAAAATTCTCGTCCAGGTCAGCTCGCGCGTGCCCATGATGCCTTCACGCCGGTAAAGGATAATCGCCAGCAGCACCAGAGAAAAAACCACCATACGCATGCCCGGAATGCCCGGCAGCTCCACAAAGCCCAGGTTCATGGGCTCCTCAATGGCCCGCAGCCATTCCAGCAGGATGGTGATCACCGTGGCGCCGAGAATGCTGCCGGTCAGCGAACCCAGCCCGCCCGCCACCACGAACATGAGCACGTTGAAGGTCAGCAGAAAGTTGAACATCTTGGGGTCAATGGTGGAAAGATGACTGCCCAGCAGCGCCCCGCCCACCCCGGCAAAAAAAGCGCCGATGCAGAAAGAAAGCACCTTGTAGCGAAAGACGTTGATGCCCATGACGCTGGCGGCGATTTCATTGTCGCGGATGCAGCGCAGCACATTGCCGAAATTGCTGAACACCAGACGCGCCAGAACGATGAGCGTGAACAGCGCCCAGCCGTAGCAGGCCAGCAGAGTGGCATGAGCCGGGATGCCCTTGATGCCCAGAGAGCCGTTGGTCACAGCCGTGGCGTTGACGATGAGCACGCGGATAATCTCGGCGAAACCCAGCGTGGCAATGCCCAGATAATCGTCGCCCAGGCGCAGCACGGGCACGGCGATGAAAAAGGCAAAGACGGTGGACACCACGCCCCCGGCCAGCACGGATGCCCAGAAGGGCGTGAACAGCTCTGCGAAAGGCCAGATGATGGGCTCCAGAATCCACATCATCTCCTTTTGCTCCGGCGAAAGGATGCACAGGGCCGAAACATAGGCCCCCACGGCGATAAAGCCGGCGTGCCCCAGAGAGAACAGCCCCGTAAAACCGTAAATCAGGTTCAGGGAAAGAGCCAGAATGATGTTGATGAAAATCAGCTTGGCGATGTATATCTGGTAGTCGCCCAGAAAGCTTTCCGCCTGCCAGAGCGCGCAGCCCAGCAGAAACATGGCCGCAATGTTCAGGATGGCGCCGCGGTTCAGACGCATCAGATTTTTTCCTCCATGCGTTCGCCCAACAGACCTGTGGGCTTGAACAGCAGAACCAGCACCAGCAACACAAAAGCGAAGGCGTCGCGGTAGCCGGAAAGTTCGGGCATGAAAGCCACGGTCATGATTTCCACAAAGCCCAGGGCCACGCCGCCAATCACCGCGCCCTGAATGGAGCCTATGCCGCCGAACACCGCGGCGATAAAGGCTTTCAGGCCGGGCATGATGCCCATGTAAGGATGCACCTGCGGATAGCGCAAGGCCCACATGATGCCTGAAGCCGCCGCCAGGGCCGAGCCTATGCAAAAGGTGAAGGCGATGATGTTATCCACCCGCACGCCCAGCAGGCGCGTGGTTTCAATATCTTTCGAGATGGCCCGCATGGCCAGGCCGGGTTTGGTGCGGTAGACGATGTAGAGCAAAATGCCCACCAGAACGGCGGTCATGGCCGGAACAAAGGCCGTCAGGCGCAGGATGCGCAGGCCGCCCACCTGCCATTCCGAAACCAGCCATTCCGGCTGAAGCACGGGCCGGGGCTGGCCGGTAAAGACCACCACGGCAAGACTTTCAATAAAAAACGACACCGCGATGGCGCTGATCAGGGCCGAAATGCGCGGGGCGTCGCGCAAGGGCCGGTAGGCCACCCGCTCCACGACCACGCCCAGCAGACTGGCCCCGGCGATGGCCATGATGGCGGCAACGCCCCAGGGCCAGCCAAAGGCGAACGTGCCGAAAAAGACGAAATACGCGCCCACCATAAGAATGTCGCCGTGCGCGAAGTTGATCAGGCGCAAAATGCCGTAAACCATGGTATAGCCGATGGCGATCAGCGCGTAGAGCGAGCCCAGGGTCAGGGCGTTGAAACAGTGCTGCAGAAACATGTCAAGGCTCATGAACCACCTCTGCGCGCCCGCTTTCCGGCAAGCGGCCTGGAACCGGCCTGCGGACAGCGTCACTCACGCGGAACAGTAAACGGACAACGCCCCGCGGCGAGGATACGCCGCGGGGCCATGATGAGCGACCGGTTTACTTGGGCGTTACCTCGCCCACATAGACACGCTGGCCGTTCTTGTATTCGATGATGCCCACGGGCATTTCAGCGTCGTGGCTTTTGTTGATGGAGAGCTTGCCCAGAGCGGTGGGCAGCCCCTGGGTTTCGGCCAGCGCCCTGGTGATGGCCTGGGGCTCGGCCGAGCCGGCGCGCTTGATGGCGTCCACGATCAGGAAGTAGCAGTTATAGCCCAGCGCGCCGTTGACGTTGGTTTCTTTGTCGGGGTAGGCGGCTTTCCAGGCTTCGGTGAAGCGTGCGGCCTCAGGGCTCATGTTGGTCATTTTGGGGTCATAGGGGAAGGTGGTGTGCAAAAAGCCTTCCACGGCCTTGCCGCCCAGCTTGACGGTATCCGGGTTATCCATGGCGTCCGCGCCCATCAGGCGGAAGGTGGCGCCCAGTTCGCGGGCCTGCTTCATGATGATGGCCCCTTCGGCGAAATAGGCGGGCATGAAGACGATATCGGGCTTTTTGGAGATCAGCTCGGTGAGCTGCGCCGTGAAGTCCTGGTCGCCGGAGCTGTACTTGAGGTTGGCAACCACTTCGCCGCCCAGTTTTTTGAAGGAACGCGAGAAGAAGCTGGACAGGCCCACGGCGTAGTCGTTGGTCATGTCCATGAGCACGGCGGCCTTTTTGAAGCCAAGGTTTTCAAAGGCATAGGTGGCCGCGGCCGCGCCCTGGTAAGGATCAATGAAACAAGCGCGGAAATAGTAGTTCTTGCCCTGGGTCACCAGAGGATTGGTGCAGGAGGTGCCCACGCCAGGCACTTTGGCCTTTTCGGCCACTTCAGCGCCGGCCATGGCCAGAGAGGAACCGTAGGTGCCGATAAGCGCCACGACCTTGTCGCGTTCCACAAGGCGTTTCACGGCATTGGCCGCTTCCACCTTGTCTGACTTGTTGTCCACAACCACAAGCTCCACGGGACGATCCAGCACTGTGGGCATTTCTTTCTGGGCCAGGCGCACGCCTTCCAGCTCCAGCTGGCCGCCGAAGGCGTTCTGACCGGTCAGCGGCAGATACACGCCGATTTTGATGGGATCTTTGTCCGCGGCGGGCGCGGCCTGCGCCCCAAGGCCCAGCGAAAGCGTCAGCGCGGCCAGCGCCGCGAGATATTTGCCCAGTTTCATCTCCCCCTCCAGGTTGTGCGGTTTTCGACACGACAGGCCCGCGCCGGCCGCCGAAGCGGCCCGCGACGGCGGTCCTCCCGCCGCTGTGACAGGCATGCGCCATTTAGTATAGACCACTTGGGCTTTTGCCGCAATTCACAAAAACAGCGCTCACTCCGAACCGGGCTATCCGAACATGCCCGTGTAGCGCGCGAAAAGGCGGAGACTCGGCCGTGAAAAGCCGTCCCATTCGGCATTGAGCTCCAGGCCGGGAATCAGGGCGCGAACCACGGGCAGAGCCAGATCCGCGCGGCTCAGTTCCACATAGAGCGGGCTTCTGCCGTGCGCGGCCAGAACGCATTCCAGAAGGCGGCGGTTGGCCTCGGCCGACGGCAGGCTGTAGTCCGGCAGGTCTTCCAGCACACGTTCGGGCAGCCCGGCCAGACCGGGGCCGGACGCCCTGCCGAAGGGTGCCGGTTGCGCCCAGACATAGGGCCAGGGCGTTTCGGTCAGCGCCGCCAGGGCGGCGCGCGCGCCGTTCAGACCGGCCCCGGTGGCCCGCGCCACAACGCCGTCATGGGCGGTGACAAAGCACTGATACGCAGGCAGCCCCAACTCGGTGGTAATATCCTGAAACTGGACGCGAATGCCGCGGGCCGCGTAGTCTTCAAGCAGGCTCTGGATGCGCGGGTCGCGGCTTCTGAGGGTAAAGCAGCGCGCCCGGCTGAAAGGCGTGGTGGCCTCGGCGTCGCGCTCCATAATTTCCGTAAGCGCCGCCACCTTTGCTTCATCCAGGCTGTTGCCCGACGCCAGCCCCGTGGAGCCGCCGGCCAGAAAAAGCCCCGGTTCATCCAGATTGCAGAACAGAAAGACCGCCTGGGCCGGAACCAGCACTTCCCCGCCGTCCACGGATCGGGCCGTCAGCCAGTGCAGGGGAGCGTCCGGGCAGGGGGCTTCCAGAGGCAGCAGATCAGGATTCAGCGCCGGCCTGCCCCGCGCCGTCAACTCAGCATAACGGGCTCTGACCAGCGGCAGGGGCAGCTTGCGGTCCAGCACCAGCCCGCCGCTGCCCTCTTCACCCGGCCCCACGCTGACATACGCGCTGGCCCGCTCCACAATTTCCATGGCGTAAGAAGCGCGCGCCTGGGCCAGCGAAAGCCCCCGCCCGTAAGCCGTGGCCTGGCCGCGCAGCGTATGCGACAGGCGGCCGTTGCGCACGCTCACGTCCACCCGCCAGGAGCGCAGCAGGGCAATGGGCGAAAGCGAAGCCTCGTGCCGCATTTCCGGCCCGTCAATAAAACCCGCTTCCATCAGGGCATCCACGGCGCGCAGAAACGTCTCCCCGGCCGGGGGGCGCTCACGCGGCGTCCAGTGTTCAGCCGCCATGCGGGCGTGCTCACGGGCCAGAACGCCGGCGCGCGCGCTCATTTCCTCCGCTGTTTTTTCCAGCGCCTCCCGGCTGAACAGCGGGGGCATATCCGTCTCGTCAGGCCGGGGCAGAACATGGTGCCCGCAGATATTGCCGCGAAAGGCCGCGCTCCAGACGGCGACGGCCCCGCGCTCCGGCTGGAGCGCGGCGCGCAGATAAATGGCCGGGCTGGCAGGCGCCAGGCGCGTCATGGCGTCAGCCGGGAAGGGAGCAAAGGCGTCATACGCTTCCCGCCATGCGGGCAGCAGCAAGGCGCATTCCAGCAGCAGGCCAGCCAGGGCAGGACGCGTAAAGACGTCGACCGCGGCATCGTAACAGGTCGCGGCCAGGTCACGCAGTTCCTCCGGCCGCTTTTTGCTCAGCGCCCGCAGCAGATGCTGATGCAGAAAGTCGTCCAGCGGCGTCTCTTCCAGTTGCGCCAGCGCATCGTCCAGACTGAGGGAGGACGGCGGCTCACAGGAAAAATATCCGGTAGTGGCCAGGGTTTCAGCGTGGATGTAGGCGTAATCCGTATGAGGCACGGCGGGCGTTGCCGAAGAAAAATCCGAAAATCGGGAATGGCCGGACGACATGCTTCCTCGCGCTGGCAAAAGCTGTAAACAAAAAGCGGGCCGCGAGGCCCGCACATGGCGCAAGAACCAAACCGGGGAACCCTGAAGGATTTCCCCGGATACAAGGCGGATTAACGCTTGGAATACTGGTACCGGGCGCGGGCCGCGCGCAGACCGTACTTTTTGCGTTCCTTCTTGCGGGCGTCGCGGGTCAGAAAGCCCGCTTTTTTCAGCACCGGGCGCAACGCCGGATCCACCAGCAGCAGCGCGCGGGAAATGCCGTGCCGCACGGCTTCGGCCTGGCCGCTCACGCCGCCGCCCGCCACATTGACGCGCACATCCAGCTTTTCGGCCAGCTTGGCCAGCACCAGAGGCTGGCGGATGATCATCTGGAGGGTCTTACGGGGAAAATACTCCTCAAAGGAGCGCCCGTTAACCGTGATGCCGCCCGAACCGGCGTAAATGCGGGTACGGGCCGTAGCGGTCTTGCGGCGGCCGGTGCCGTATTCAAATTTTTCGCTCATGGCGTGCACTCCTTAGTAAGGCAGGGTCAGCGGCTGAGGATTCTGGGCCGTGTGCGGATGCTCGGACCCGGCATAAATCTTGAGTTTCTTCAACATGGCGCGGCCCAGGCGGTTCTTGGGCAGCATGCCGCGCACGGCGGCCATCAGAACGCGCGAAGGCTTGTCGGCCAGCACATCGCCGAGGGTTGTGGCCTTGAGGCCACCCACCCAGCCGGAGTGCCGGTAATATTTTTTGTCAGTCATTTTCGCGCCGGTCACCTTGAGTTTTTCGCAGTTGACGACCACGATAAAATCCCCATTATCCATATGCGGGGCAAACTCAGGCTTGTGCTTGCCGCGCAGGCGATGGGCGATCTGGCTGGCCAGACGGCCGAGAACCTGATCCTGGGCGTCAACCACAAACCACTGGCGGTTGATGTCTTTGGGGGTAGGGCTGAACGTCTTCATCAGAAAGAACTCCTCACATCTGCTGGAATGAGCAGCAAAAATATACGGCAGCCGTCAGGCTGGGAAAAATTCGTCCAGCGTCGCGCCGTCTAACGGGATGGCGGCAGGATCACTGCAAAGGTTGATTTGATACGCCAAAGGCTGAAAGGTGTCAAGCTCCATCCGCGCACGACAGGGATTTTCCGACCGGGCCGCGCCACTTGAGCTTTATGCGCCAGAACCGTATACTTGGGCTGCCGGGCTTTCACAGCGCGGGCGCATGCCCCGGCACGCGCCCCTTCTTTTTTTCTAAGGACAGACTATGCCGCTCATTCGCAAGAGCCTGCTTCAATTCATCTTTTCCGGCGCGTACATGCTGCGCTGGAACGACAAGCTGCGCCCCGTGGAGTTGCTGGAAATCGACAAGCAGGCGCATAAAATGCTGCTGGCCTGCGTACTCTGGCACGAAAATTCGCTTGGCCTGCCGGAAAGCCGGCGTCTGGCCCTGGCTCGCGGCATCATTGAGGGCGGCCTGTTCGACTACTTCTACCGCCTGATCATCACTGACATCAAGCCGCCGGTCTTTTACAAAATCAAGGAAAATCCCGTCCATTACCGCCAGCTTACCGAGCATGTTCTGGCCCGGCTGGAGCCGGTGCTCGCCCCGCTGGGGGATTTCTGGGGGCGCATGCGGGCATGGCATCTGGATGACGGCGAGAACGGGCTGGACCGGCGCATTCTCACGGCGGCCCACCTGTACGCCTCGCAGTGGGAATTTCACCTCATCAAGCCGCTCAACGGTTTTGACGATGAAATGAGCGACATTGATCTTTCCTTTGTGGAACGTCTGGATGCCTTGCGCGACCTCAAGGGCATGGAGGCCATTCTTACGCCCAGCACGGCCCTGGCCAGGCTGGCCAACCTCTGCGGCCAGCTGCGTTTCCAGATTCGCTGGACCCAGGCTCCGCGCATTCCGGCCACCTCGGTTCTGGGGCATATGTTCATTGTGGCCGCCTTCGCCTACTTTTTCAGCCTTTCGGTGAACGCATGCACGGCCAGGGCCAACAACAACTTTTTTTGCGGCCTGTTTCACGATCTGCCGGAGTTGCTGACCCGCGACATCATTTCCCCGGTCAAGCAGTCCGTGGCCAGTCTGCCCCTGATCATCAAAGAATACGAAGAGGCGGAGCTGGAACGGCGCATTTTCCGCCCTTTGCGCCAACAGGGCTTCGGCCCTCTGGTGGAGCGCATTTCCTACTATCTGGGTCTGGGCGTCGGCTCGGAATTTCAGGAATGCCGGCGGGAAGGGGCAAGCATTGTCAAGGTGGACGGCTTTGAAGCGCTTCAGCGCGACGCCAACCGCGACGCCCTGGACCCCAAGGACGGCCAGATGCTCAAAATCTGCGACTGGCTGGCCGCCTTTCTGGAGGCGCACAGCTCCATACGCAACGGGGTTTCCTCGCCGCACCTGCTGGAAGCCCAGGCCCGGCTCAAGGCCAAACTCTGCGAAAGCCCGCTGGAATGTCTGCATCTGGGCGCCCTGCTGGCTGACTTCGATTAAAGCGAATTGCCCCTGAAAAAGGCGGGCACTCTCGGCGGCGGCAAGAGCGGACGCCCGCGCCCGCCGGGCCTGAACATCGCGTTTTTTTCAGATAAAAGTGACAGCGGCGGCGCGTTTGAAACTGTGACTTTCAAAAGCAAGACACTCCAGGCTCTTTCACCCATGAGCCCGGCTGCGCGTCACAAAACCCGTGCGAACTTGCAAAGAGCGTAAGGTTTTCCATCCATGAACAGAAGCATCGCCACCACGTTTCCGCCCCTGGCGGCCCTTTTGCTGATCGCGCTCTGCCTGCTGTGCCCGCGCCCGGCCGCCGCCCTGAAGATTTCCAAAAGCCTGCCCCTCTATGCCCATGACATGGAATTTTATTACCAGCACACGCACCCGGAAGTGCTGCCCGGCATTCTGTGCGCATTTGACGCCCATGGCGCGCTTGCCCAGGGGGAGAAACGGCTGATGGCGGCCGCCTTTCTGGCCGAGGCGTTGCGGCGTGACCCGTCCGCGCGCGACCGGCTTTTGCCGCCGCCAGACACGCTGAGCCGCAACGGCAGGTTCACCCTGGCCTGGATGATCCACCTGGCGGGACTGGCCGATGAAAAAACGCTGCTGGCCGGCTTGCTCGCCCCGGAAGACGCCCCCCTGCCGGATCAGATACGGAACAGCCCCACAGAGCTGGCCCGCTGGGACATTTATGCGGAAAAGTCTGTCCTGCAGATGTACTGGGCGGCGTTTTTTGCCTCAGGCGACACGGCCTATCTGGACAGCATCATCAATGCGGCTCTGCGTTACGCCCGCCTCAACGCGCGAGGCCGCCAGCGGGAGGAGGCGTTTCCGGTTTGCGCGTCGGCGGCCGCATCGCTTTACGAGCTGGCCCCGCGCCACAGCGTGGTGCAGGCCCGCATCGAACAGGCGCTGAAGGCATGTTCCGGCCCGGAAGCCGACACCTTGCGGGTCATTCTGCGTCAAAAGCGGCCCTCCTGAGCGCAGGCGCGGCGGCTACACTTCAAAACGCTTGGGACAGTCCAGGCAGCAGGCCTCCGGCGCGTTGTCCGCCAGCGCGGCGCGAAATGCCCCGAACGGCTCGCCGTTCCACAGTTCCCAGGCGTCGCCGTCAAGCGCGTTGCCGAAAATCCGGCGACGCGGCCCGCCTTCCCCGGCGGGCACATTGAGGTAGACACAGGGCGAAAGCGCTCCGTCGGCGTCCACATACAGACCGCGGGTCACGTTTTCACGGCAGCCGCCCGCGTCCGCCACCGCCCGCGGGCCGGGCAGCGCGTAATAAATCTCGCGCCCGCCCGCCGCCGCCTCGGCGGCGGCCCGCTCCAGCACCGCGCGGGCGCGGGCGATCCTGTCCGTTTCTTCCGGCGCGAAGGCCAGAGCGGCCTGTTCCGGCGCGGCAATGTAATCCAGCGTACTGACCACGGCCATGCGCACATCCAGTTCCTCCATAAGCCGGGGCAGGGCGGCGGCGGCCTCAATTCTGTCGGCCAGCATCAGATAGGCCAGATGAACCTCTGGAGTGTTTTCCCCGGATGCGCCGCGCTTGCGCTGGACAGACCGGATCAGGCGGATGGCCTCGCAAACCCGCTCAAAGGGCACGCCGGCCCGCGCCGCGTTGGAGGCCGCGTCCGTGCCCACAAGGGAAAAAGCCAGCGTGTCCATGCCGCTCTGCACAAGGCGCGCGGCCAGGTCAGCGTCCATGCGCAGGCCACAGGACGTGCTGGATACCTCGCAGCCCGCCTTGCGGGCCAGAGCCACAAAATCAAAAAAACGGGGATGCAGCAGGGGTTCCCCCCAGCCCTGAAGGTGCGCCCGGCTCGAACGGCGCAGCAAGGGCCAAAGCGCCGCAAAAACCTCATCAGACATATGGCGCGAGCGCCAGCTTTTGGCCTGGGTGGTGTGCGGGCAGTACAGGCAGCGGCCGGCACAGTGCGAGGTCACTTCCACCTGCACACAGTCCAGAGGGCGCTTCTCGCCCAGAAACAGCTCACGCAGGCGTTCCCCCAGGCCGGGCCCGCGAAAGGCGGGGTTTTGCAGCAAATCATTTTCGGGCATGCGTATCTCCACAAGCGGACGGCGCGGCTCAACGGCCCAGCAGGCGCGCCAGCCAGCCCTTATTTTGCAGGGTCCAGGAAGTTTCCACGCAGGGCAGAAAGACGCTTGCGCCCCATTTTTTCTTGAAGAAGGCCACGCCCGAATTGATGCCCAGCCCCAGATTGAGCAGGCTGTGGCCGCGCGCCACACCTTCGGCGGCCAGAGCGGCCAGCAGCGCGTCCGCCGTGCCCGGCGGCGCGTCGGGACGACGAAAGGCGAACATATAAAAAGCCGTGGAAAAGGAACTGTAGTCGCCGACGGCGCACCCCACCAGAACGCCGTCGGCCCGACGGGCGGAAAACAGGCGGGCCTGGGGCGCGGCGGACAGATAAGCGGTCAGATGCCGGAAAATATGGATGCTGCCCGGTTCCAGCGTGCTGGCGCGAGCGCGGCAGAAATCCTCCACCAAAGCCGTGTGCTCCGCCGTCCAGGAGTCCGCGCCGCCCTGCTCCGTCACCATATCGCGCGCGGCCCGGCGCAGCATGTTGCGCAATTTCTGCCCGGCGGGCGGCAAGGGCAGGGGCAGGGACCAGAAGGCGTCCTCGCTGCTTGAGGCTTCGGGCGGCGCCGCATGGGGCCGGGCCGCGGCCAGCACCGTAATACGAACCAGACCGGGCAGGGCCAGGGCCTCGTCCACGGCCGCGTCCACAGCCCGCGCGTCGCGCGGATCGCGCAACGGATAACCGATGAGCACCACCTGCCCCTCGCCCAGATGGCCCACACATTCCCCGAACAGACGGGGGCGCAGGCCGGACACGGCCCCCGCATAGGGCAAAAGCTGCTCCGGCGTCACGGCCTGGGCGGTTACCCGGGACAGGCCGGCGGGAGCGCCTGTCACCAGCCCCGCTCTTCTTCCCGAAGTTGCGTTCGGCGTCATCAGCGCGCCTCCTGGTCATGGCGCCAGAGGGCGCGCAGTTTGTGCGAAAGGCCGGGCAGGCAGCGCCGCACGCTGAAACCGTCCTCGACCAGCATATGGCGCAGATTGACCATATGGGCCGCGCCCACGAAAACCGCGCAGCGGCCTTCCTCCAGATACGGGCGCATGCGCTCCCGGAAGCGTTGGTCGCGGACATTGACCACATAGCCCGTACGGGTGGGAAATTCAGCGCTGGAACCCATCATCCGTTCGAGATCCCCGGCCAGGTAAGCCCGCATGTTCCGGCGGGCCATCGCTTTCCAGGCATGACAGGCGCGCAGGTACTGCAACACCCGCTCCACGGGCACAGAATCCAGAGAAGCCAGTTGCTCTTCAAGATTTTCCATGCCGATCACATGCTTGCCCATGTCGTGCGCCACGCGCCAGGCCTCCATATCCACAGAGCCGCGCCAGCCCTGACGTTCCAGAAAGGCCGTCCAGAGAGAAAAAAAGGCGCACCAGGGCCGCGCGTGGCCCAAAACCCGGCGCACATCGGCCTTGCGCGCGGCCTCCATGCCCAGCCAGCGAACCAGCGTCCCCTCCGGCCCGCGCACCACCCGTTCCAGACGGCGGATTTCCTTTTCATCAAGCATTTCCAGCAGGGGCCTGTGACCCGGCGGCAACGTTTTGCCGTGCCGATCCACGGCGGCCAGAAAATCCTCGTCCAGCGGCCCCTCAAACAGAACAGTATCCACCTTGCGAAACAGGCGGCTGAAGGACGTTTCAAAGGAATAACAAAAAAAATGGGCCGTACCGCCGATCCAGGATCGTCTGTCGTTTTTCTCCACCTCCCAGAGCATGGCGAAGGGGCGCTGCGGGGGCCGCTCCTCCAGAGGAGGCGACGGCGCGGCGGCGGCCCGCAGCAGGGCCAGGGTCAGGGCGCGGGCCGTGCCCTCGCGCGCGTCTTGCGGCGCCTCCTCCCAGGCGGCCATGACATAGGGCAGATAGGGGCGACCGCCCCATTTGCGCTTGAAGCGCAAAATGCCCTCATTGACGCCCAGGCCCAGGTGGACATAGCGTTTTCCCGCCTTGCGGGCATTTTCCAGCATGGCCGCAAAAAGCAGATCCGCCGCGTGCGGCGCGTAGTGCGCGCGTGAATGCGCGCCAAGCACATAGGAGGTAAACTTCTTCGGCGCGTAATCCAGCAGCAGGCAGGCGGCCAGGCGGCCTTCCCCGTCCCAGGCGTTGAGCAGGCGCAGATGCCCGCCCGCTCCGGCCAGGGCTTCGGGCGTGCGGGCATACAGCTCCCGCACATGCGGGGCCAGGGGGCTGCCCTCCCCGCGATCCGCGCGGCCCATGAACTCCGCCCAGAGTCGCCGGTGGTCCGGCGTAAATTCGCCGCTTTCCTCCACCCGCAACGCCGCAGCCGCGCGGCGCAGGGGCCCGCGCAAGCGGGCCGGCGGCTCGACCCCGGCCGGAAGCACATAAAAGCGGTCGCTGTCCACCATATGAGCATGCAGACGCGGCGGCAGATCCGGCCCCACAGCCCAGCAGCTTGTGGCTCCGCTTTTTTCCAGCGCTTCGCCGAGCGCCGCCTCAAAGGCCGCGTGGCTGTATCTGCCGCGCAGGGGATAGGCCACGGCCATGAGCCAGTTCCCGGCGCTCATGAAGAAATACGGCCCCGCGCAGAAGGGCTTGCCCTGAGACATGGCCCGCATCAGCGGCAGGGAATGTTCCGGCACGCGGGCCAGCGCATTGATTTGTGCGAGAAAGTCAGTTTTCATACAATATTAAGGCTCACAGGTTCGTTAATGCGCGGCGCCCCAGTCATGCCCTGTCCCCCAGTCCACCACCAGCGGCACGGAAAGCGCCTCGCCGCCGGGGGCCACCGCGCCCATCAGGGCGGCCACCCGCGCGCCGGCTTCGGAGGCGGCGTCTTGCGGCGCTTCCAGCAAAAGTTCGTCATGCACTTGCAGCAGCAGGCGGGCGTCCATGCGCCGCAGCTCCTCGTCACGGGCCACGGCCAGCATGGCCAGCTTGATGATGTCCGCCGCCGAGCCCTGAATGACCGTGTTGATGGCTTGCCTCCGGGCCAGGGCAAATGCCTGGCCATTGGCCGAGAAAATGTCGGGCAGCAGCCGGCGGCGACCGCCCAGCGTGGTCACATAGCCCTGACGCTTGGCCGTGGCCTCCACATCTTCGTAAAAATGCTTAAGGCCCGTCAGCCGCTCGAAATAGCGGGCAATGAACTCTCTGGCCTCGGCGCTGCCAATCTTGAGTTCCTGCCCCAGTTTCTGCGCGCCCATGCCGTAAATCAGGCCGAAATTGATGGTTTTGGCGTTGCGCCGCTGATCCGGGCTGACGGCGTCGGGGGGCAGATCGTACACCAGGGCCGCGGTGCGGGCGTGGATGTCCTCCCCCTGGCGGAAGGCGTCCAGCAGGGCCGCATCCTGTGACATGTGAGCCAGCACGCGCAGTTCCACCTGCGAATAATCGGCGGAGACCAGCGTGCGCCCCGGCCCGGCGATGAAGCAGGCTCGCATGCGCTTGCCCAGCGGGCCGCGCACCGGAATATTCTGCAGATTGGGATTGCTGGAGGAAAGCCGCCCGGTGGCCGTGGCCTTCTGGTTGAAGGTGGTGTGGATGCGGCCCTGCCCGTCCACCAGGCGCGGCAAGGGGTCCAGATAGGTGGAGCGCATTTTTTCCAGCTTGCGGAATTGCAATATGCTGTCCACCACACTGTGACGGCCGGCCAGCTTTTCCAGGGTCTGCTGACTGGTGGATGCCTGCCCGCCCCTGGTTTTGCGCGGCGAGGGCAGCTTCAGCGTATTGAACAGCACATCGCCCAACTGCTGGGCCGAACGGATGTTGAAAGTCGTGCCCGCCGCCGCATGCACCTCGGCGGTGAGGCGGTCCAATTCGTGCTGCACGTCGGACAGAAAAGCCTGGAACGCGGCGGCGTCAATGGCCACGCCGCGTCCTTCCATCTCGGCCAGCACCGGCGTGAGGGGCAGCTCAAGAGCGTTGTACAGGCCGCACAGGCCGTCGCGGGCCAGACGCTCTTCCAGCGTTTCGGCCATGAGCAGCGCCAGCCGGGCAGGGCCGCGGCCCCCGGTTTTCAGGGCGGCTCCCCAGCGCGCGGCCAACCGCGGCCAGCCGTAGTCGCCTTCTTCAGGATTGAGCAGATAGGCGGCCAGGCCAAGATCAAAACAGCGCGGCGACGTTTCGCCCAGAAGCAGCTCGCGCCAGCAGGGCGCGGCGACAAGCAGCGCTTTGAGATCCGCCGCCACCAGCCGGCGGGCCGCTTGCAGCCAGACGCAGAGCGCATCCATGCGACCGGTCCAGCAGTACTCCTCCACCCCGGACAGGGCGTCGCCCACGGCCAGATGAGGCGGCTGCCTGGAGCCACGCGGCCAGATCAGGGCCACCGGACGCCCCGCGCAGTCCGGCAGGGCGGTCGCGTCGGCCAGTTCCGGGGCCAGGGGTTCATCCGCCGTTTCCAGCAGGCTCATCTGAGCGCCCGCGCGTATCCGGGATTGCGCCGCGTCGCCAGACTGCACAGATGCGGCTGAAGCGGCGGGAACGGCTGAAACCGTTTGCCCCCCGTTTTTGGGAGCGTCCGCCCCGGCGGCAGACGCCCCGGAGCCGGCCCGCGCCACCGGCGGCACGACCGAGTCATCCCCGCTCAGGCGGCGCAGCAGGGCGGCCATTTCACGGCGCAGGGCGAAAAGTTCAAATTCATCGGAAAGGGCGCGGCATTCGGGCACATCCAGCGGACGCACCGCCAGGTCGTCCAGCTTCAGCCCCGCGCAGACCTGGAGCGAGAGCGTGGTCAGCCTGCGCCAGGTGAACATGTCCTCCAGATGGTCGCGCATCTTGTCCTGAATTTTGGGAGGCAGCAGGGCGAAATGATCCCGAATGTCCTCCAAGCTGGGACAGATTTCAAAAATCTGGCGCGCGGTCTTGGGGCCGATGCCCGGCACGCCGGGGATATTGTCGCTGGCATCGCCCACCAGAGCCTGCACGTCGGGCCACTGCGCCGGGCTTACCCCGCTTTCGGCCCGAAATTCAGCCTCGCTGAGCAGTTTTTCCTCGCGCGCCGCCGGGTCCCACATATAGACGTTGGGGCCCAGACATTGTTTCAGATCCTTGTCGCCGCTGACGATGATCACCGGATGTCGCCCGGAAAAACGGGCTGCCAGGGAGGCTATGCAATCATCGGCCTCGCAGCCTTCAGAAACCTCCAGCCTGATGCCCAGCGCCCGCACCATGCGCAAAATGGGGTCGATCTGGCGAACCAGGTCTTCCGGCATGGCGTCGCGGTTGGCCTTGTAGAGCGGAAAAATCTCATGCCGGAAGTTCCTGCCCTTGCCGTCCTTGACAAAGGCGAAATACCTGGGCCGCTCCTCGCGCAGAATGCGCAAGAGCACACGGGTCACCACCACCAGGGCGTTGGTGGGAAAACCGTCGGAACGCTGCATGTTTTTATTGGCGAAAAATCCCCGGTAGATAAAGGCGGAGCCATCCATCAGGAAAATGGGTTCAGCGGCAAGGCCCAGACGTTCTTTCAGCGACATGGCGGCAGGGGGTTGAGGTTGACGCGCGGCCCGGCTGACGCCGCCGCTTGCGGAGAAGAGGTGCTGCGGGTATAGTATAGAGATGGAAACAAGTCCGCAAGTGACAGCTTCGGCCAGGGGGCCGCTCTGGCTCGTAAGAGTTGGGGGCCAATGGCGCATGGAAGAGCCCTGGCCCCGGGGGGCCGACGCGGCTCTGGCCGGCCTCGCGGACCAGCGCGTGCGCGAGCTGCGCCTGGAGGCCGCGGCGCTGGGCCAGTGGGACACCAGCCTGCTGGTCTTTCTGGTTCAACTGGTCAAGACCGCGCGCGCCCGCGAAATCCCCGTGGAGCTGGATTTGCCGGAAGGTTTGAAACGCCTGGTGCGCCTGGCTTTTGCCGTTCCCGCCCAGGAAGGCGCCGCCCGCAAGAAAACCGACGTATCCTTTTTATACCGGCTGGGCGACAGCGCCATCACCCTGCCGCCCAGGGTGGCGGATTTTCTCAATTTTTGCGGCGACGTCACGCTTGCGCTCTGGCGGCTTTTTCTGGGCCGCGCCAAAATGCGCCCGCAGGATTTCGTGGCCGCCATGCATGAATGCGGCGTACAGGCGCTGCCCATTATTTCCCTCACCAGCCTGCTCTTCGGCCTCATACTGGCTTTTGTGGGCGCGGTGCAGCTGACCCAGTTCGGCGCGCAGATATATGTGGCGGGCCTGGTGGGCATCGGCATGCTGCGGGTCATGGGTGCCGTCATGGTGGGCGTGGTCATGTCGGGCCGGGTGGGCGCGGCCTATGCGGCGCTTATCGGCGCCATGCAGGTCAATGAAGAGGTGGACGCCCTCTCCACCCTGGGCATTCCGCCTGTGGACTTTCTGGTGCTGCCGCGCGTGCTGGCGCTCACGTTCATGGTCCCGCTGCTGACCCTCTACGCCGACCTCATGGGCGTGCTGGGCGGCTACCTGGTGGGCGTCATGATGCTGGGCCTCAACCCCATGGAATACTTCAACGCCACCACCCAGATGGTGCCTTTCAGGCATGTGATCATCGGCCTGGTCTACGGCACGGTGTTCGGCGTCATCATCGCCGTGACGGGTTGCTATCAGGGCATACGCTGCGGCCGCAGCGCCCAGGCCGTGGGGCGGGCCACCACCACGGCCGTGGTTCATTCCATTGTGGGCATCATTGCGGCCACGGCCGTCATCACCGTCATCTGCAATGTGCTGGGCGTCTGACATGAGCATGAATACGGACACGGGCAAGGCGCTGACGGCGACCCCCGCCGGCACGGACGAGCGCGAGCTGCGGATCAGCGTGCGCGGCCTTCAGGTGGGCTACGGTTCCTTTGTGCTCATGCGCGATGTCAGTTTCGACGTGCGCGCCGGCGATGTTTTTTTTATCATGGGAGGGTCGGGCTGCGGCAAAAGCACCCTGCTGCGGGTGCTCATGGGCCTCAAAGCTCCCCAGGCCGGGCGGGTGCTCTATGGCGACACGGACTTCTGGGACGGCGGCGAGGAGACGCGGCGGCGGGTCATGCGCCACGCGGGCGTGCTTTTTCAGGGCGGCGCCCTGTGGAGCTCCATGACCCTGGCCGAAAACGTGGGCCTGCCCCTCCAGCAGTATACTGATCTGGACGACGAGGAAATCCGCGAGCAGGCATCGCTCAAGCTGGCTCTGGCCGGTCTGGCCGGCTTTGAAGACTATTACCCCTCGGAAATCAGCGGCGGCATGCGCAAGCGCGCCGGCCTGGCCCGCGCCCTGGCTCTGGACCCCAAGATACTCTTTCTGGACGAGCCCTCCGCCGGGCTGGACCCGGTGAGTTCGCGCCTGCTGGATGATCTGATTCTGGAACTGCGGGACACGCTGGGCGCCACGTTTGTCATTGTTTCCCATGAACTGGCCAGCATTTTCTCCATCGCCAGCGACAGCATCTTTCTGGACGCGCAAACCCGCTCGGTCACGGCCAGGGGCAATCCCGGCGACCTGGTTCGCGATCCCCATACCGAAAAACGCGCGCGGCTTTTCCTGACCAGGGGCGGCGGACACGACGGGGAAGAACCCGGCCGAGCCGCCAGCGACGCCGGGGCAAACCCGCCGCACAAGGATATTGCATGACTTCACAAACCTACAGAACAACGGTGGGCGCTTTTGTGCTGGGCGGCATCACCCTCTTCGCCCTGGGCGTGCTCATGCTGGGCGGAGGACGCCTGTTCAGCAACGATGTCGAATATGTGCTTTACTTCGACGGTTCTGTGAGCGGCCTTTCCATAGGCGCTCCCGTGGTGTTTCGCGGCGTTCCCATGGGCAGCGTCACACAAATCAGCCTGGTGGCCAACCCGCGCGACTCCAACGTGACCATTCCGGTGCTCATCCGCATTGACGAAAAAAGCTTCGTGCGCTCCAGCGGCACGGGCATTTCCGAATCGTTTCAGCAGGAAATCATCCGCCGCATGGTTCAGCGCGGCCTGCGCGCCCGTTTGCAGTTGCAAAGCCTGATCACCGGCCAGTACCGCGTGGAACTGGATTTTTATCCGGGCGCGCCGGCCAATTTCCGCTCATCCACGCCTGACCTGGAAATTCCCACCGTTCCGTCGCCCATAGACACGTTTCAGCGCACACTGGCCAAACTGCCTCTGGAACATATGGTTCATTCGCTGGATTCCATTCTGGAAAATCTGTCCCAAGCTCTGGCCGACGGCAAGCTCAAGGAGGGCATAGCCGCTTTTGCCGGCGCCTTTGACGAAGCGCAGCGAATACTCAGGGACAGCCCCCTGCGCAATGCGGCGGGCAGCGCCTTGCGACAGATAGACGACGCCGCCAGGGCAGTGCGCCAGGAACTGCCCGGCGCGCTGGCGGCCTTTCGCGACGCCATGGCCAACATGGCCCAGGCCGCCGAACAGTTGCGCAGGGCCACAGGCGCGGCCGAGAGCGTGCTGGGGCGCGATTCGCCGGCCATGAACGACCTGCGCCGCCTGCTCAAGGAGGCCATCGCCGCGGCCCGTTCGCTGCGCGATCTCACGGAAATGCTCGAACGTAACCCGGAAGCCCTGCTCAAGGGCAAAAAAGGAACACGCTGATGTCACGCCGTCTTCTATTGCTGGCCGCGCTGCTGACCCTGCTGACCGCCTGCGGCCGCAGCGCGCCCACAAGCTATTATCTGCTGGAAAGCTCCTTGGGGCTGGTGCAGGCCGACGGCCTGCCCGACAAAAGCCTGCGCGTGGCCCAGGTCAACGTGTCGGAATATCTGGATCGCAACGGCATTGTCAGCCGCGTGGACGGCAGAAACCGGCTGGTCATCGCCGGATTTCACGCCTGGGCCGAACCGCTGAGCCACGGCGTGCGCCGCGTCGTTCAGCAGACGCTGACCCCGCCGCTGCTGGCCGGGGGCGTCAATGTGCTGCCCTCCGGCGACGAGGGCGGCGGCGACTTCGCCCTGTTGCTGGATGTGCAGCGCCTGGACGGCAATTTTGACGACAAGGCGGTGCTGGAGGCGCGCTGGTCGTTGCGAAACAGAGACAACGCCATTCTCGGCCGGGGCATCTATGCCGCCGAAGAAGCGGTGCAGGGCAAAAACTATGACGCGCTGGTGGCCGCTGAAAGCAGCCTTATACGCCGCATGGCGGAGCACCTGGCCGAAAAGCTGCCGCCGCTGATGGCCCAAAAACCGTAAGCCAATCCTGCCGGCAGACGCCCCGCCCGCCGGCAAAACTCCGCCGGGCCGACCCGGCGGGAAGCGGGCGCGGCGCAAAGGCGGCTTCGCCCCTTTGCGCCGCCTACTGGTTGACCATCACCTTGGCCGGGCGCAACAGGCGGTCGCCCAGCTTGTAGCCCCGCTGAAGCACGCGGGCCACCACGCCGGGAGCGATATCCGGCCGGGCTTCAAAGCCCACGGCCTCATGCGCTTCCGGGCTGAATTCCTCGCCTTCCTCTCCCAGCGGCGTCAAACCGTGCCTGGTCACGGCTTCCAGCAGCAGCTTGCGGGTCATGGCCACGCCCTGGAGCATATCCTTGCAGGCATCGTGCTTGCTGCCGTATTGCAGGGCCAGGTCCAGATTGTCCAGCGTGGGCAGCAGATCGCTGAGCACCTTTTCGGCGGCGTAGCGCATCTGCTCCTGATGCTCGCGGGTGAGGCGCTTTTTGAAATTTTCCATCTCCGCGGCCGAGCGCAGGCGCATATCTTCCAGCTCGGCCTTGAGGCGCGCCTCAACCTGCGCCTGCTCCGCCGCAGCCTCCGCGTCTTCCGCCGCCAGCGCTTCCTCGCCTTCAGGGTTCAGGCCATCCTGATCCGCACAGGCTTCGCCTTCATCCCGCAACTCTTCGTCAGCCCGAGCCGCCCGCATATATGAATGCATCGTTTGACGCCGCATGCTTCCTCCTGAAACGGCCCCGGCAACGTCATCCAGAGGTTGCGCACAGGGCCGGCATATCTTTATTGAGTAAGGTCGCCGCGCGCCCCTGTCAAGATGCGACCGCGCCGATGAGGATCATCGCCGTCGCGCGCCTCGACATTTGCGCGTCCCTCCTGTATGCTGGTTTGATTGCGAAGAGGACTTGCCTATGACATGCCGTATTTTGAGCCTGCAAAATGATCAGGAATGGCCCAAAGCCGCGCAGTGGCTGAAGGGCCGCAGCACCCCCGGCGACGGGGTTGAAAGCGCGGCGCGGGACATGATCAATGCCGTGCGGGAACAGGGCGATGCGGCTCTTGTTGATTTTACCCGCCGTTTTGACTGCCCGGATTTCACGCCGCCCCTGCGCGTGAGCGAGCAGGAAATCGCCCGCGCCGCCGCCTCGGTTTCTGTGGAAAGCCGGGAGCAGATCAGCGGAGCCGCGGCCAATATCCGCGCCTTTCACGAAGCCCAGCTGGAAAAATCCTGGTTTCTGACCCGCCCGGACGGCAGCATTCTGGGACAGCGGGTTCTGCCTGTGGACGCCGTGGGCCTGTATGTGCCCGGCGGCCAGGGCGGCAACACGCCACTGGTTTCCAGCCTTCTGATGAACGCCATCCCCGCCCAGACGGCGGGCGTGCCGCGTCTGGCGGTCTGCACCCCGCCCCGCAAGGACGGCAGCGTCAATCCGCACATTCTGGCCGCCGCCCACCTGCTGGACATCGACGAGGTCTACCGCGTGGGCGGGGCCTGGAGCATCGCGGCCCTGGCCTACGGCACGCCGAGCCTGCCGCCCGTGGACGTCATAGCCGGGCCGGGCAATATTTATGTGACCACGGCCAAACGCCTGGTTCACGGCACAGTGGGCATCGACATGATCGCCGGCCCCAGCGAGGTGCTGGTGCTGGCCGACTCGTCGGCCAATCCCGCCTGGATCGCGGCGGATATGCTCTCGCAGGCCGAGCACGACCCCCTGGCCTCCGCCATCTGCATCACAGACGACCCGCACCTGGCCGAAAGCATTCAGCAAGAGCTGGACAGCCAGTGCGCAAGCCTGCCCAGGGCGCAGACCGCCGGGCGCTCGCTGATGGACTGGGGGGCCATCGTGGTTGTGCCCAACCTCAGCGTGGCCGTGGCCGTGGCCAATCGCGTGGCCCCGGAACACCTTGAAATCTGCACCCGCGATCCCTGGGCCGTGCTGCCGCACATACGCCACGCCGGCGCGGTCTTCATGGGCCAGCACAGCCCCGAAGCGGCGGGCGATTATTACGCCGGCCCCAACCATGTGCTGCCCACCCTCGGCACGGCGCGCTTTTCTTCGGCCCTTTCAGTGCAGACCTTCTGCAAGAAAACCAGCATCGTGGCCGCGTCTCCGGCCTTTTTGCTGCAAAACGCCCCGGCCATCGCCGCGCTGGCCCGCCTGGAAGGGCTGGAAGCCCACGCCCGCTCGGTGGAAATTCGGCGGCACAAATAGCGCACAACAGGAGCCAGCATGCAAGTCGTCGTCAAAACGGACATTACCGCCTATCCCCTGCTCTCGCGCGGCAAGGTGCGCGACATCTACGATGTGGACGAAAAAACACTGCTCATCGTCACCACGGATCGCATGTCGGCCTTTGATGTGATCATGGGCGAGCCCATCCCCTACAAGGGCGTCATCCTGAACAGGATTACCCTGTTCTGGATGGAAAAATTCAAGAACATCATTCCCAATCACCTGCTGGAAAGCGACGTGAACCGCTTCCCCGCCGCCCTGGACCCCTGGAAGGACGAACTGGAAGGCCGCGCCGTGCTGGTGCGCAAGGCCAGGCCCCTGCCGGTGGAATGCATTGTGCGCGGCTATATCACGGGTTCCGGCTGGAAAGACTATCAGACCACCGGCCAGGTCTGCGGCTACACCCTGCCCGGGGGCCTGCGCGAATCGGACAAGCTGGAGCCCGCCCTGTTCACGCCCTCCACCAAGGCGGAGCTGGGCCAGCACGACGAAAACATCAGCGTGGCCGAGGCCGCCCGCCTGCTGGGCGAAGACACGGCCCGCCTGGCGGAAAAAACCTCGCTTGCCATTTACGAGGCCGGGCGCGCCTTTGCCGCTGAACGCGGCATTATTGTGGCGGACACCAAATTTGAATTCGGCTTCATTGACGGCCGCCTGCACCTCATCGACGAGGTGCTCACGCCCGACTCATCGCGCTTCTGGCCCGCTGACCAGTACAGGGCCGGTCAGGGCCAGCCCAGCTTCGACAAGCAATATCTGCGTGACTGGCTCAAGAAGCAGCCCTGGAACATGCAGCCGCCCCCGCCGCATCTGCCCGAAGAAATCATCCGGGCCACGGCTGACCGCTACAGGGAAGCCTACGAAATTCTGACCAGAGAAAAATAACGGGCAAGCGCCCTTGGCACAAACACCAACCAACGGCCGGCGCGCCGGCCTGTTTTCAAGGAGAAGCCATGCTGCTGCAAGGTAAAAAAGCCCTGATCATGGGGCTTGCAAACAATAGAAGCATCGCCTACGGCATAGCCTCATGTCTCAAAGCCCAGGGGGCCCGGCTGGCCTTCAATTATGTGGGCGAAGCCATCAAGAAGCGGGTGGTGCCCCTGAGTGAGGAACTCGGCGGCGAGTTCACCTTCCAGTGCGACGTCTGTGACGACGCTCAGATTCAGGCCGCCGCCGATCTGGTCAAGGAAAAATGGGGAGAGCTGGACATTCTTGTGCATTCCGTGGCCTTCGCCAACCGTGAAGATCTGGTGGGCCGCTTTGTGGATACCTCGCGCGACGGCTTCAAGCTGGCCCTTGAGGTCTCCGCGTACTCGCTCACCGGGCTCTGCCGGGCCTTTGAACCCCTGCTGCACGACGGCAGCTCGGTGATCACCATGACCTACCACGGCTCCACCAAGATCATTCCCGGCTACAACGTCATGGGCGTGGCCAAGGCCGCGCTGGAAGCCTCGGTGCGCTACCTGGCTTATGACCTGGGCCCCAAGGGCGTGCGCGTCAACGCCCTCAGCGCGGGGCCCATCAAAACCCTGGCCGCCTCGGCTGTGTCCAGCCTCAAGGATATTTTCAATCATGTGGAGGCCCATGCCCCGTTGCGCCGCAACGTCAGCACCACCGATGTGGGCGGCGCGGCCGTGTTCCTGGCTTCGGAGCTTTCCCACGCGATCACCGGCGAAGTGATTTATGTGGACAGCGGCTTCAACCAGATCGGCATTTCAGCCTGACGCGAACCGGCATGGACTATATGACCCTCAACGCTCTGGGCATTACCCTGCTGGCCGCCTTCGGCCTCTGGGCCTTTCAGCGCGGAGCGCGGGGCGGCAAAAAACGCCCGCCGCGCTCCGGTGAGAACAAGCAGACCAACGACAAACCCTGAACCGACAGACGGCACGGAAAGACATGTTCTGGAGCATTCTGGCAATCGTGATTGTACTGGCCCTGGCCTGGTGTTTCAAAAAAGGCTGCGAAGGTTCCCCCTTCGCCAATCACAGCCCGTGAGCGCCGCCCATTGAACACCTCCGGTGGAGGGAAAAAAGCGACACGCCCCCCGGCGGCAAACCGCCGGACAATTTATGGTAATGCGAGCCGCACTTTTTGCTTGCGGCTGACACGGTTTTAGCATATATAAATTCGGCTTTATGAACGAGCGTCAAACTTGGTTCAGTTATGGAGAGGTGTCCGAGCTGGTCTAAGGAGCACGATTGGAAATCGTGTGTGCGTTAACAGCGCACCGGGAGTTCGAATCTCCCCCTCTCCGCCAGATTTCAAGGGGTTACTGGAAACAGTAGCCCCTTTTTTCATTGGTGGAATTTGCGCCATTGGTGATTTCATTGGTGATTCCATTGGTGGAATTTATAACAGGGTCGTTTTCAGGGGCATTTTTCCCCTTGCGGATGACGACTTCCGGTGACGATTTTTTTTCATTGGTGATGCGATTGGTGATGTCTTCAAAAATGGTGGCCGCCTCTCTGTCCACGCCAAGGTCGTGGAGGTAGATTTCCGTGGTTTTCAGATTTTGGTGTCCGAGCACCTTCTGCGCCCGGTATGGATCGTGAAAGCCGGTAGCGATGAAGTGTCGCAGGCTGTGCGCCCCGAAATGAGGCACCCCGGCTCGCAGACACAAATCGCGCATGAAATATTTGATGCGGTTACTGGTGCGCGTATAGGCTGTTCTTGTATTCGGGTCATTGAAAACATAACGCTCATCCCCGAACCGGGCCAATCGCAGGCGGCTCAAGATTTCATAAAGCGTCTCGGACATGGCGATTTTTCTTGCCTCCATGTTGCCGCCGCGCCTCTTTGAGGTCCAAAGCGTGATGATGCGCCGGTCGAGGTCAACGTCTTCCCATGTCAGAACCCGTATTTCAGAAATACGGGCTGCGGTATGCAGCAGGCAGGTCAGGAAGTCATGCTCAAAGCCTGGCTTCGCAACGGAGAGCAGACTTTTTATATCCGCGGCTGGCGGGATGTATTTCACGGCCTTTTTGACAGCATAGGCATCAATCTGCCGTGGGGGGTTGCCAATGGTATACCCTTCTTTCCCTGCCCAAGCCCAGAGCGAGGAAAGTTCTGTCTTGTATTTGTTTGCTGTCTTCTTGCTTATCATCTTCGCCACCGCTTCCACAAAGCTGTCTATTGCGGCTTTGTCTATTTCTCTGAACAGAGTCATCGCGCCTGTATATTCAATGAATCGTCGGTATGCAGTTTTTTTGTAAGAAATTGTGTTTGGCTTCAGCCTGCTTTCACAGTAGAGCAGATGTGCTGTACATACATCACGCAAGCCCAAATCTTCGGGCTGCGTCCGACAAGTTTTCTGCTCCTCTTCCCACGCCAGTGCGTCGCGCCTTGTCCGAAACCCCGCCTTCCTTCCGATGCGTATTCCGTCCTGATACACGTCGGCAATCCAGCGCGGTCCGTTCTTTGTCTGATACTTCGATACCGCCATCGTTCGCCTCCGCCCTGACCGGCCCGGACTGCCAGTAGAAGCGCATGGAGCGGAGCGTATTGCCAACGCCCACGCGTTCGTGCTTCCAGCGCTTCCAAGTCCTGCGAAACGTGTCAAAGTTGGTTTTTAGCCTCTCGCACATTTCATCAGCCGTCAGGAGTTCGGTGTCCATCATAACTTCCCGGATCAATTATTGGTGATTATTTGCAGCATTAACACCACGAATCTCTTCAAAGCGCCTGCCTAGATGGCCTTGCCGCTACTGAATATTCAAAGTCACGCATGGTATTCCCCCTCCAGGTACTCACGGATTTTTTTTTCTTCATCAGGTGTAGGTGCATAAAGGCCTACCTCGATGCCGCTCAAGCGAGAAGGAGTGAAGCCGAGAAGCAACGCCAGATTGCGCAAGGAAATTTTGCGGTTTTCCCTTGTGGAGCGAAGAATCTTGGAGAATGGCGTAGGATTGAGCTTGGGCATGTCAGGAACCGGCTCATAGCTGCCCACTATCCCCGTACCCCTACAGAGGGGGCACAGCGTGACAGGTAGGGCGGACCTCAACGTACCCTCGCCGTTACAGCGTGGGCATTTACGATCCAGAAAGGCGTAAGATTCATCAGGCATTGGATACCTCCGGGAACTGATGCCATTCTCTGCTGTCCAGCAAGGATGCAGATTTTTTGCCGCTCCCACCCCACCCCTTGAAGTAGAACGGAACGCCCGCATCCACACACTGGTCGCGCAGGCCGCGCACCCAATTGAGGTGTATAGGGCGCGCACCGGGTCCGGTTTCACCGCCGCAGATGACCCAATGGAGTGATTGCGCCACTATGGAGTCAGCTTGGTCAAAATTGAGACAGGCTGGCCCGTTTACCAAATGACTTATCTCATTGTCCCTATCAAATACCCACTTGCTCACGTCCACCGGCCCCAGCATCGGCTCGATGGACACGAACAGCTTGGCGGCCGGTATCTGGAGCAACACGGGAATCTTGGCGTCCGCCTCTTCCTGGTTGCAGACCGTGACGCCAAGCCAGAGGTTCGGCGGTAAGGCGCGATATGAAAGCACCGCCGTCATCCTCTCTGGTCGCTTGGTAAGCAGCAAAAACGTATGCTGCTTGGTATCATCAGAAATACGATCCAAAATTTCATGTATGTCATCTTCTTTCACGGCTGGATGAAAGAAATCCGACATGGAGTTCAAAAAAATACGCTTCGGTGTTTTTGGCAGTTTTTCATGCCAGAAGAAGAAGTAGCGTACAGCACCCGTCCACTTACCGTTTTCGTCCACCACGCCCGCGTATTTCTCCGTCGTCTTCCGATTCTTCGCCAACCGCGCCGCGAACCGCTCGGCATAGCAGTTTTCGCAGCCGGGCGAGCACTTGGAGCAGCCTACAAACGGATTGATGGTGATGTCGCACCAGCCGATAGGATTACTCATGTCAGCGTCTCCTCAATTTTTGCGTCATTGTTCCCCCGCTCAATCCTCCCTACGCTCTGGGACGTAGGGAGTCAGAGAGGAGGAATCAGCGGACAATCTTGTTCGGCATATCCCGATTGACACCGCCGGGCGTCTCTGTTTGCACGTCATCAAAAGACAGCCCGTCGCCGACAATCTCAACGCGGCCAGCGTCGAAGTAGCAGGTATCGTTTACCTTGCCGTCAGCGGCGGCCGGAGCCACGCCGTACTGTTCGCAACCGAAGAGGTAGGCTACTTTCGCCACGATG
Source organism: Desulfovibrio sp. SGI.169 (assembly GCF_050313595.1). Classification (NCBI taxonomy): domain Bacteria; kingdom Pseudomonadati; phylum Thermodesulfobacteriota; class Desulfovibrionia; order Desulfovibrionales; family Desulfovibrionaceae; genus Desulfovibrio; species Desulfovibrio sp. SGI.169. The sequence continues at coordinate 74,764 of NZ_JBNPLS010000005.1, forward strand.
ATGCCTTCAAAGCCTGTCACTTTGTCTTTTGCGCGTTTGCCAAGATTTTGCATTTGTTACTCCTTTGGTTTGGATTGCCGGACTACCAAGCCGCCCGGAGGGGCATCCCCAGAGTAAGGACTACGTTAGCCATAGCAGAGCCGTGCCCCGTTGCACTCTGCCCCGGCTAGGGTCTCGCCGGGGCCTCCATTTTTTTGAAAACAACGCTACAACCGTCCTTCCGCTCCCACAGGCTCCCGTCCTGGAGCACTGCGGGATATGGCATACAGCGCGCCGCATGGCTCCCTTTCTGGCATTCAGGTCGCCAATCGCAGAAATGGCAGGCGTTTTCGTTGCTTCCCTTGGGGCAGGCATCTGTTTTCAGTACCGCGATGTACCCAGGCGGAGCTTCATTCGCGTCAAGAATAGAGCTGCTCACAACAGGATTACTCATTGGATTCACCTACACTTTGTTGAACACAGTGCATCCGCAACCGGGACATTTTTTCTTCTTGCTCACCATGCCGCATTTGGCGCATTCGCGGTTGGGTTTGCCGTCAGAGAGGCGCTCGCCCTTGCACGAGGCATAGATGCGCGCGAAGTTTTTGAGTTTACGTTTGCCAGCAAACTCCGGGCGGTTCGGGTCGTCATACGGAGGCATGGGCTTCCTGCTCCGTTGCGCCCGGCGCGTTGTCGGTGCTTCCGGCGTCGGAAGCGGTGCCGGAAACATCCGCGTTTTCGTTGGTGGCATCCGCCCATTCCCAACGCTCTTCGTCGCCGCGATGTTCCGGCATGACGTTGAGCGCGCACCCCTTGCACGGCGGCAAGTCTATGGTGGTGTGGCTATGGGAGCAGGTGCGGCATTCCTGCCGGGGCGTCCAGTTGTCCGCCTCGCCGCTGCCGGACTGACTGCATGACGCGCACTCTTCGGCCTGTCTGCCATCTTCGCTGTCAAGCATGTGGCCACAATCAAGGCAGGTATGACGGTTGGTGGCGTGAGCCGTGCTGATGGTTTCACCCACCGGGGCCGGCGCGGTTTGTTCGCCGGCAGGGTCGGAAGGCGGCGTGGAGGCGCCATCTCCGGGGCGGGGAATGGGCAGGCGGTACTGGCGCTCTTCCGCCGTCATGGGACGGCGCTTCATCTCGGTGCCGTTGTCATGGTCGAGCCAGATAATCGCTTCCTGGCCGTAGTCGGCCATGACATCGCAGTAAACCTCCTGCTCCGTCTTGCCTTCCTGCCATTCCTTGCGGGCGGCTTCGGCGTCCTTTTGCAGAGATTTGATCTGGGCATTGATGCTTTTGCGGTAGCTGTCGAGGTCGTCTTCCAGTTCAGCTATCTGCTCCAAGGCTGACGCCATACGATCCCCAACAGACTCACGCTCGGCAGGATCGAGCGGGACGGAAACAGTGATGAACTCCGTTTTCAGGAAGGCTGGCTTCGCAGATCGGGGCGTCGTGTTCACAGCGTCTTCGTCGTCTTCATCGACGGAGTTCTGCGCTTCCGGTTCATCAGGTCGCAGGGTACAGCCCTCGGCGGCCAAAGCGGACTTCAGGACGTAGCACAAGAGCGTATCGCCAACATTGAGATCGTCGGCGTCGTGTGTGAAGTCGAGTGTGGAAAGCTCCCACTGGTTGCCGTGGCGGTCCTTCACCTGGGCTGTTTCGCCGTCTTCGGAAAAGGAGATGATGGTCAATGTGACGCGCGTGGTGTCGGGCGGGTCGCCGGGAATGTCCGGCTCCTCTCCATTGTCCGTCCAGTTGTCTTTTGTGCCGGTGGCAAGGCCGGAACGGGTGCATTCCGCACATTCAAACGGCAAAGGCTCGTTTTCGTCGTCGGCCAAGACGGAGAATACGCAGTTTCGGCAGGTTTTTCCGTCATCTTTGCGCTTGGGCAGGCCGGTGCGGAGGTCGGTCACTGTCGCCCTTGTCATGCCGCCGCCATCAGACAAGCCCTTTTCATCGGCCAGCCATTTGGGGAGTGAAATAGATACATTCATATCGCCGCGCTCTCCGTCGAAGTCGATTTGCGAGAGTGGCAGCCAGACTTCCTCTCCTTCGCAGGCAATCAGCACAGCGGCATCAGTGACTTGCAGGATGTCGGCATGGATGGTGATCATATCGTCGTGAGGCATGGCAAAACTCCTTGGGATAGCTGGTTACATGCCAAGTTCGGCAAGGAATCGGGACGGACGCTCATCGTCTTCCGGTCTGACAGCCAGAATCAGGGTATCTCTGGCGCGGGTGACGGCCACATACATGAGGCGGCGTTCGTCTTCGATGGCCGCTGCGTCGCCTTTCTTTTCGGCGGTGAGGGCCTGCCTGCCCGGCAGAACGCCTTCATTACAGCCCGCAATGATGACACACGGGAACTCCAGACCCTTGGAAGCATGGCAGGTCATGAGCAGAATGCCCGGCTCTTCTTCCCCGGCAGGCATTTCGTCCTGCACGTCGACCAGAGCCAGCCAATCGAGATAGTCTGCGATTGTGTCCAAAGGATGTTCCGAAACGTAGACATCCAGCCAATCAAGAAAGGACTGGCTTTCCCCGTCCGCCGGGTCAAAGCGGTAACGGTCGGTTGCGAACCAGATGAACGCTTTTCCCGCATAGTCACTTTCACTTGGCATGTAGCCCAGCGTTTCCACGGGCAGATTTTCGCGGAAAACCTCAAAGCCGGACTTGCCCTGTTCCGCTGCGTCCACACGGATTTGTGCATATTCCGCCGCATCCACGCCCAGACCCTCATGGGCCAGCAAAAACGCGGTTTCGTCATGGGGATTGACCAAGCACTTCAGTGCCGCGTGAGCCTTGACAAACAGTGGGCTGTGCAGATCCGTCGTGCGTTTGCCGATGCGCTTGTGCGGTACGTCGCGGGCCGTCAGTTCTTCACTGAGCTTGTCCAGCATCCTGTTGTTGCGGCAGAGCACAACGGGCGGCGTTGGCCCGCGCCATCCCGCAATCATGTTCGCCAGCACGGCACTGTTCGCCTCACCCAGTTTTGCAAGGCAATGCAGTATGTCTTCTGTTTCTCGCATGGCCTGCATTTCCAGTACACGGTGGCTGGTGTTGTGACGGATCAGGCCGTTTGCGGCCTCCACAATGGCCGGGGAACTGCGATAGTTGGAGCGCAGTTCATACACGGTCAATGTGCCCGCATTGATGAGGGATTGCAGATGCTCCGGCACAGCGCCGCGAAACCCATAGATGGATTGGGAGATGTCGCCCACGGCGTACAGTTCGGAATCCTCTGTGTGTTCAAGCATGGCGTCCAGGGCACGCCACTGCATCCGGTCAAGGTCCTGCACCTCATCGACCAACAGGTATTTCCAACTGGTAAACTCGCGCACCTTCCCGGCTTCCGCCAGTTGCGCAAGCCCGTGGATCAGTCCGTAATACGGCAGGGCGTTGTTCTGGCGGCAGGCGGCTTCAAAGGTCGCGCGCAGAGGCGCGAATGGTGAATCCTTGAGCGTTTCTTCGCTTTCCCCGCGCTCAATCGCAGCCATAAAAGCGTCCAGTTCGCGCTTGCCCGGTTTTGCCCACTTGCCATTCTTGCACATGCCCAGCATTTCCCCGCAGTGGCGGAGCATGATGTCCGTTTCCAGCGGCGTGTACACCGTCAGGTTGCCGTAGCGCAGGCCGATGTGCTGGCCGTAGCGTTTCAACAGACCAAGCCCAAGGCCGTGGAACGTGGACACCGTGACCTTGCGGGCCTCCCTGCCGATGCGGGCCTCAAGCCGTGCCCGCATTTCACCGGCAGCGGCGCGGGTGAAGGTGGTGCAGACGATTTCATAACCACTGACACCGTTTTTCACGAGGTGCGCCACTCGTTCCACCAAAGTGCGGGTTTTACCGCTTCCGGCTCCGGCGAGCACCAGCACGCGCTTTTCGTCCGCCAGCACGGCGGCCTGCTGTTCAGGATTCAATGTATCGATCATACGTTTCCTTTCCGTATCCTTGTTCCATCAGGATGATGCAAAGCCGCAGGCGGGCCAACGTGTGTTGCCGTTCAATGGGGCGCATGGCTCGCCGAGCTTCTCTCCGGGCCTGTCGGGGCAGCGGGATACCGAGTTTCCGGGCACGGGCCAGCGTGAAGCGGTAGTCCGCGATCAGATCGCCCGTTTCAGCGATGCACCCGGACAATGCCGCAAGCCTGTCCGAGAGCGGCCCAACCCCGCCGGGCAAAGCGGGCAATGTTTCGCAGTATGTCATTGTGCAACCTCCAGAACATGCACAGCCGTCCATCCATCGCTGACGGCGGCCACTTCATGGCAGGTGCAGGCGATGATTTGCGTGTCCACGTTCGCCCTGGCGACGCTTTCCAGGAGCAGGCCGATTTCCGGCCCAAGCTCCGCGCCCTCAATCAGAATGACCGCATTTTGGCGATCCTGTTGTGTCAGCGCGTAGGCCAATGCGGATTCAAAAAGCACACGCTGTCCACCGGACAAGCCGCCGTAGGACACGACGCCGTGCTGCGGGATGTCCCAACCAAGAAAAACAGTGCCATCATCATCCACGCTGAACCGAGCTTCCCCATACGGGAGCACTCGCCCCATTTTTTCGGCAATGGCCGTTGCCGTGCCCTGCATGGCTGCGGACTTTTTGTCTCGCAGGTCGTTCAGGGCTTTTTTGGCGGCTTCAAGTTCCGCCTCCAGGTCCAGCTTTGTGGCGTGATCTTTTTCTCTCTGGGTCTCAAGCCCTGCCGCGCGCTGAAAAAGGCGTTCGTCGGCGCGTAGCGTGTCCAGTTGCACCCGAAGGCCGGAAACCCGTTGCTCCAGGATACCCACGTTATCCATTGGTCGCCTCCGTCCGAAGTTGTTTCAGTTCGCGTCGCAGCACCATTTGCGCCGCGCAGCCCTCGCAGCCTGCCCGGCGAAGCGCTGACAGCACCCGTTCCAGAGCGGCAACGGCAACGCCCGAACCGTGGAGGAAAGCGGGCTGATTGGCCTGTTCGCTCTGGATTGGGGCCTGAATTGCGCCTTGCGGTTGTGAAAACAGCGTGCTTTGCTGTGCCGTATCCGGCTTTTCCCTCTCCGACCGCACCTGTGCCTGCTCCAGTCGTGCGCGTTCCCGCGTCAGTTCGTCGCGGGCCGTCTGGTACTCGCGTTCAGTCCGCACAATGGCCGCCTGCACTTCCGGCAGGGAACCGGAAGGCAGGTTCAAACTTGCAAGGGATTCGGTGATGCTCCGGCAGGATTGCTCCTTGCCCTTGATCGCGCTTTCGAGTTCTGAAATCCGTTCTTTGGCGCGGGTAATGGCCGCGCCAAGTCCCCGCACATCCCCTGCCGGAGGGAACAGGCGGAACAATTCGTCCACCTTTTTCGCGTCGGAGAGAGCGAGAAAGGCGGACACATCGGCAATGCTCGCCCCCCGGCGATCCAGTTCCAGTTCAAACAGGTTTTTGGGGACGGATTCTCCGGCGTTGCGGTATTCGCAACCCACCGCGCCGTTTTTTTTGCGCTTGTACGAGCGTTCCAGCGTCACACCGTCATCAAACTCCAGCCCGACAGTCAGGCTGTCGCCGTTGCCCACGGCGTTGAGAATGTCGCTGTTGGATTTGGCGATACCGGTTCCCGGCAGGCTTCCCGTTACCAGCAGAGCCAGGGCGAGGGCGCGGGAACTTTTGCCGCTTCCGATACGCCCTGTGATCACGGTGCGCAGCGCGAGGGACTGGTCAAAATCCATGCCTTTGAAGCCGCGTGCGTAGATGCGGGTGATCATGCTTCTCCCCCGTCAAGAATCCGGTTGAGCGCGTGCAGCACTTCGCCCGCGTTGCCGGGATTCACTTCCGATTCAATCAACCCGCACTCCGTCAAGGCGTCAGCATATTCGGAGGGGAGATCTTCACGGGCTACTTGCAGGTTGTTCCACGCCTTCAGTTCCCGATCCGTCCAGGGTTCCGGGGGCGTTTCGTCAACCGCCGGAACAGGATGAGGCTGCGTTTCCGGCGCGGGAGCGGGCTGATCTTCAGGCATGGGCATGGCGGCGGCTGTCTGCGGCGTTTCATAGCGGTCGGGGTTTTCGAGCGGGTCGGCTTCGCCGTCCATATCGCTACCCTGTATCTCCTCGGTGCCACGAGAGATGACAATGGGCTGCTGCGCTTCCGGCAGGGCGACCGGTTTGCCTTCGGTCAGCGCTTCGATAATCTGCGTGGAGGCCGCATAGCGCGAGGTGTCGAAGCGGATGAATCCGCCGTCACTCGGCGCCCAGCACACGACCGGCACATCCCACACGCTGATAGAATGGTTCTTTTCCTGCCCCGGCACCACGGCCAGACCAAAAAGATGCTTCAAGGCGTTTCTCTGGGCAAAAGTTTGGGCGAACTCCAGCGCCTTTTTCTTGCGGTTGAGCACCTGGCCCAGAAAGTTGATGACTTCCTCGTGGGTGATTTTCATCCACAGGTTGACGGCCTCATCCACACGGTAACAGGCCCATTCTTCCGCGGGCTTCGGGGCAGGCATTCCGGCTGGAAGCAGTTTGAAGGCGTCTTTTTGTCTTTTCGCCTTGCCCACCATATCAGCCAGCGTGTAGGTGGCTGTGTCGAAAATGGTGGTTCGGTCGCTCACCATAGGCTGGCCGTGCTCGTTGTAGCGGAAGGCCATGGCCCGGCAGTGAACTTCAATGATGCTTCCGTCAGGCCCGCGCCGGACATAGGGGTTCTGTTGCTGTATCCCGTCCACTGTGACAGTAGGCGCGTTCATCACAACGGCCCCAGCGGCATGGGCCAGCATGGCATAGCCGGGGGCGGATATGACATACGGACCGTTATAGACCGGCTGCGTCAGACCGCCGTTTTCCGCGCTCAGGCGCACCATGCGCTTGGTGGCTTTGATGCTCCGGCCTTCCGCGTCGGTGAGAGCAAAGGCTTCGCCTTCCCCCAGCGCGATGACGTTTTTCTTGTGCAGGGCGGCCATATACTGCCCCAGAACCTTCCCGTCTTCCGGGCAGGCCGCGGCCATACGAGAAAAGGCATCCCTGGCCCGATCAGCGAGAGGGGCCGGCATGGTCTGATGTGCGCTCATCTCAAACTCCATTGGTTTGCATCGTGGGTAAAAGCCGCGCTTTCCTCACGGAGAGCTTCCGCTTCCGCAAGGGCTTCTTGATAGTCGTTTTCTGATTCGTAGGCCTGCGGACAAGGCATTCCCTTCGGGAGACGGCATAACTCGGCGAATCGTTCAAAATGGGGGCAGGCGTTGTAACACATAAGCTACCTCAACAGGACGCTGATGCAGGCGCAAATCAGAATAGTAGCGCCTACAACGATGATGGTAGCCACCATGCGCAGCGCCTCGCTAATGCCGTTCCGTACTCCGTCGCGGAGATGGATGGTCATCTCTCGGCGGAGTATTCCAATTATGGTGTCCATGTCAGGCCACCAAATCCAAAGCTTCCGCGAGAAACGACGCTGCGTCCGCATCCTGCATGGAAACGCAACCATTCTCCTGGATATGGCGAAGGAGAGCTTGCGCCGTTTCTGCCAGTTGAAACTGCCCATGCCTGGTGGCGTCGCGCACAACGTGCTTCAATTCGCCGACAACCTGATTCATGGCCTTCTCCTCCGCCGGTTGAACAGCTTCCATGATCCGTCCATTCGGGCAGGCGACGCGGAGCCGGTTCATCACTTCGTCGAACGAGCCACGGTCGTAATAGACCGTGCCTTTATGGCGAATCATGAGTTTCATGTTTTCCCCTTATCAGCGAGCCGATTCCCACGGCCCATACCTCCACGACCCATCGTAGCAGTCCACACGCCGCCTGCGGCATATTTCACGACCGTCGCTATCAGCGATCAGAATCAGTCCGCGGCCGGGATCATCGGGTGCGTTGCGGGTAGCGAAGGCCTTGGCGGCCTTCAACGTACCTTGGAAAGAGATAGCGCGGGCTTCGGGGCCGAGCTGGATCAAATATGTCATGTTTTCCTCCTGATTTTTGCTTCAATCCCGCCACCATCCAGATGATGATGGCGGTCAGAAACAAAATCAGGAGAAAAACCGTTTCCAGGCGTACCGGCATATTCCGTCCACCTGGTCTCGCGTCCAGACAGGCCACGACCCACGAACCGCGGAAGGCAAACATCCTTCGTGGTATACCCTCCAACCCCAATCGCAGAGCGCCCGAACAGAAGGAAAAGGGTCATTTATGAATTTGGCTGAGGCATGGGTGTATACTGCCCGCAGGTCGTCCTGAAGCAGGCGGGAAAACACCTTCCTGAACTCTCTTTCTGTCCTTGCAAAGCAAATGCTCATGCTGTCCCCCCTTGGTTGGGTCTTCGCTTGTCAGGCTGGGCTGGGTTGCCGTGGGCTTTCCGCCCTGTTGGCAAGTTCTTTTTAGTGGAGAACGCCACAACTAGTCAATAAAAAATGTGGCTTTTGCCACAATTTTTTTTATACTTCTCCCCTCCACAAATCACAGAAGGAGGAAAAACGTATGCGAGTGATGATTTCTCAGCCCATGAAGGGGCTATCGGTGGAGGAAATCCGGGAGCGGAGGGCAACGGTTGTCGCCATGCTGGGAGCGGACGGCCACGAGGCGGTGGATACCGTTAAAGAGGTGACTGGGATGGATACCCAGGAGAGGTACACAGATAATACCATCCCAAGCATGGGCGAACTGAGAACGCTTGAAGACTATGAGACGTTTTTCAGAAAACTTGTAAGGGAATGCGCCCCAAATGTATTTTGGGAGACGATGAAAGGCCGTCCCATTATGGAGGTCGTAGCAAATCTTATTGATGAGTCCGCAGAAATACTAAAAAGAGAAGGAAGGCATCAGGGAAGGTGCGAGATTTGCGGAACGCCGATTGATGACACTAATTACGGCAATGTGTGTCGTGAAATTATAAGCGTTGATGACCGAGAATCAGGTGAACACTTTGGGTTTTCGGGGGTGCTTCACCTTCGTTGCAGAGAGCATTACGAGCCGGGCTTGAAATTTGAGGTCAGAAAAGAACACTTGGGATTTGATGATCTCACGCACCTTCTTTGCTATTACGAATATCTTAAACGGAACCCACACAAAACGCGGGTAAGACAACATCTCATTGCGGCAATGAAAAACTGCATTGCTGGACTTGAAAAAATGGATAAAGGCTAGTCATCAACCATACCTCCATTTCTGTTTCGCAAGGAAGAAGTATGAAAAACCTAAAAGAAATATACAAACGTTTCAAGTGGGAATTTGAAAGGTTTATAGCATGGTTAGCTTTTCGCGTATCAGTTGATCCATTTACATTATTTACAGGCCTCCCAGACGGCTACACACCCTATGAGAAAGGATATAAGGCTTATGAGAGCGAAAAAAAGCGTTATGAAGAAAAATTTTGTGAATATTACGCGAGGCGCATAAGGACTGAAAGGGGAAACGTCGTAACCTCCATTAAGTCGCGCTGCCTCATTCATTGCAAGAAAGGCCGTCACCAAAGAAAGTACGGCAGCCACAATCCCCCCAATAAACCAAAATATGTGAACCGTTATTTCATTCAAAGGAGATTTCGCAAGAATCGCCGTAATAGCGCCGCCATTAAGTAGAAAGAATGAGTAAAGCGCGGCTTTTACATGAACTAGTTTCGACTTGATCTGACAGTAGGCCCTTGCCAGGAAAGGGGAACTCCGTTTTGATGGAAACACGTGACACCATCAACCGGGCACCATGCCCAACGGAGTTCCCAGATGGAAAGCTTTAACCAAAACGTCATCAAGCACAAGACCGGACTTCTCAACCTCGCGGCAGAACTGGGCAATATTTCCAAAGCCTGTCGGGTCATGCGATTTTCCAGAGACACCTTTTACCGTTATCAGGCAGCGCATAGCGCCGGAGGCGTCGAGGCGCTGTTTGAGGTCAGCCGCAAGAAGCCCAATCTCAAAAACCGTGTGGATGAAGTCACAGAGCAGGCGGTTAAGGATTTTGCCCTGGAGTTTCCCGCTTATGGGCAGGTGAGAGCCAGCAACGAGCTTCGCAAGAAGGGCATCTTTGTTTCTCCTTCCGGAGTGCGTTCCATCTGGCTGCGGCATGACCTGGCATCCATGAAACAGCGCTTGAGTGCCCTGGAGAGGAAATCCGCCGAGGAAGGTCTTGTACTGACAGAGGCACAGGTGCAGGCTCTGGAGCGCAAGAAACAGGACGATGAAGCCTGTGGCGAAATCGAGACTCACCACCCCGGCTATCTGGGCAGCCAGGACACGTTTTATGTGGGAACTATCAAGGGCGTAGGGCGCATTTATCAGCAGACCTTTGTGGACACCTACTCCAAGTGGGCAAATGCCAAACTTTACACCACCAAGACACCCATTACCGGAGCGGATTTGCTCAACGACCGGGTATTACCGTTTTTTGCCTCGCAGGAAATGGGCCTTATCCGTATCCTGACCGACCGGGGAACGGAGTACTGCGGGAAGCTGGAAACGCACGATTACGAGCTGTATCTGGGCATAAACGACATCGAGCATACGAAGACCCGAGCGCGTCACCCGCAGACAAACGGCATCTGCGAACGCTTCCACAAGACCATCCTGCATGAGTTTTACCAGGTTGCGTTCCGTCGCAAATTATACCACTCTCTGGAGGAGCTTCAGGCCGATCTGGATGAGTGGCTGGAGTATTACAACACCGAGCGGACTCACCAGGGGAAGATGTGCTGTGGCCGAACGCCCATGCAAACTCTCCTTGAGGGCAAACAGCTCTGGAACGAAAAGGTCGGACAGCTCAACTAATCGGACAAGAGGAGACATCAAAACGGAGCGAATGTCAGATCAAGTCTGAACTACTACATTTTACATACTCGCCTGCCTGCCGATAACATTCTATACCTAGTAGCCTACTTTGCTCATCATTTCCCATTATCAATACTCCACATGTATGATAGTGCATCCATTTTTCTGTTTTTCCATTAATGTTTTCGTGGTGTTGGACGCCTTTTGGGCGTTTTAGGAAGGAAGTGCAATACGCAATCGCTTGAGTGAACTACAGTCTCAACTTTTGGTTTCATGCGGTTTTTTCTTGCTTTTGAAGTACATCGCTGCCCACCTCAACATGAGCAGGGGGCACTATTGTCAATTTCTATAGGTGTTTTCCATCCCATTTTTACGCGCTGCTCAACTCGAAAGAAAAGCTCTGATAACGGGATCTCCAAGGCAGTTGAAATGCAAATCAAATCCTCAATATATAATGCCCGTGCTTTCCCGTTTTTTCGTGGGTTTCTAATGGCACGCCATGTTCCGGCCTGGTTTTTGTAGCCAGGCCATGCTGCCCGTGAAAATTTGGAGTAGTCACCGAATTTGTCGAGGGCTGCTTCGTCTATTGTCTCAATCAGGCATCTCGTAAACATTCACCCCCCTATGAATACTCCACATAAATAATGGTACAACCTGAGTTTCGCTTTTCTATTCTGACTACGCACAACTTTTATTTTGCCGAGGTTCTTCCGGCGCGGTTGACGAGGCAGCAAACTTGTCTCCTATCAGTTCCATAAATGCCTCTTTTTGTGCTTTTAGTTTGACAATTTCCATTTTCAAATTTTCGTTTTCTTCCCTGAATTTCTTAAGCTGGCTTTGGCATTCGGCTTCCGGGGAATCCCACGGAAAGACAAGCTCTCCCCCCATCACGTCAATCAGTTTGGACACGACATCTAGATTCAAGTTGTTCTTGACGCGGCTGGGTTCGGGGCATTCCCCGGCCTGAAATTTCATCGTGTTGACAAAATTGACAATACCAGCGTGGTCAACTCCCGCCTCTCCGCAAAGCACGTTCACGCTCTTGAAAGTCTTATCTTCCAGCACCTTGAGCAGAGCGCCCCGAAATTTTTTTTCCATTTTCATATCTGTTTTTTTTCGCGTTTTGCGATGCCCGTCAAAGGGCGATAGCCAGAATATGACTTGACTAAATAAGTGGCGTTCGCCACAATAACCCCATGAACAAGCAAACGCTCATCAATGACATCCGCAAGCATCTGGACGGGCGAAGCATATCCCTTCACCGCTTGGCTCAAGAAAGCGGGGTGGATCACGGTAGCCTCTGGCGTTTTGTCAATATCGAAAAAGCCAACCTCAACACGGATTCGCTCTTTCGCCTCTGGCCCTTCCTTTATGGGGAGCAAAAAACTCCCACAGTCGAGGCTTCTCCTTCCCCATTGTCACCAGCAACGGCTGCAAAACCGCGCAAAGAGAAAAACCATGTCGAGTAGCAAAGCTCTCCTTTCACTGTTCCTGCTCGTTCTGCTGTACGGCACCGTAACCCAGAAGCGAGCCTTGCAGGCACAGGCGAACGCACCCGCCTTCCGGCACAAGATGCCGTGCCGCCGTCCCCGCTACGGCCTGCAAGTCATCGGGCGTCGGTAGCCTTGCAAGGCGGTGTCGTCGCCAGATGATTTGCCCCGGCGCTGTAATCCGCACCAGCGCCGACAACCCCTTTTCTGTGCTTCGGAGCGAGACAAGCGCAAACGCACAGCAAATATTCATGTCGCCACAGTAGACGACAAAATAACCGGAAGGAATTGCAAGATGGAAAGTCCGTCACAAACTGTCACAAGATTATTGAACCAGGCTTGTTCACAGTACCCCGGTGGGCTTCGGGCCGTGTTCTCCGCCATCCGAGAGAAGGAAGGCGACGCGGCGCGTTCAGAATCCACATTTTATGCGGACATGAATCCGAATCCTACCAGTACAGGCAAGCTCAAAGCGCGTGATCTCATCGCCTGCATGGAAATCACCGCCAATGTCGAGCCGCTTCGGTACATGGCCTCACTGTTCGGCTACAGCCTCACAAGACTTTCCGCTGTGGAGCCGGATGCTCCCACTGTGGAGGCGGAGATGCTCCAGGATTACCCGGCAGTCGTAGCCTTCCACGAGTCCGTGCAGAATTTTCGGCGAGGCGAAATTCGCTACGAGACGGTGCTTGCACGGCTTGAAGCGGCATTGCTGGACTTGCGCCAAACCGCCGCGCTCGCGCGCCACCCCGAAGAGAAAAAGTAAGCCAGAAGAGCAAGAGCATGGGTGAATCATCTTGTCAGAAAGCCGTTTCCCTCCGCACATCGCGCGTTGCGTATTACCGGCAGTGCGGCAACGCCAAGTCGGATTACGAAGTTTTTGACAGCGAGACGGGCGAAATGACACGGCTGTCCCCGCGTCAGTTTGAAGCCATATATGTGCCGGACTGGAAACTGCCGCCGCACATGCGGCACATAGCTTCAGCGGCTCCCTCGTGGTGGGACTGGAAAGCGCGGAGTGGCGCATGACTGGAACCATCCTTACCGGCGACGCGCTGTCCATGCTCCGCACTCTGCCCGACGAGTCCGTGCATTGCTGCGTCACCTCTCCCCCGTACTGGGGCCTGCGGGATTATGGCGTGGCCGGGCAAATCGGGCTTGAAGTCTCGCCCTCTGCCTATGTTTCCGCCCTCGCTCCTGTTTTTGATGAAGTGCGCCGCGTCCTTCGGGATGACGGTACGCTTTGGCTCAATCTCGGTGATTCTTATGTCGGCTACCACGGGAACAAGAACGCTTCCGGCCCTGCTCCGTCAGACAAGCCCGGCTACCGCGAGAACATGCGCGAAACGACTGTGGGCGCCGATGGACTTGGAAACAAAAATCTGGTCGGGATACCGTGGCGCGTAGCCTTTGCTCTTCAAGAGCGCGGCTGGATACTGCGCTCCGACATCATCTGGCACAAGCCCAATCCCATGCCGGAAAGCGTCAAGGACAGACCTACACGGGCGCACGAGTACCTTTTCCTCCTTTCCAGGTCACCTCGCTACTACTACGACGCGGAAGCCGTGCGGGAACCGGCGGCCAAGAGCGCGGCACATAAAACGGGCGGTAGCCGATACAGCTTTCGCCGCGCGCACTCCAAGCGTGTGCAAGGCCCAGCAAATCACCCGCAAGGCACACATCGCCCGGACCGCGATGATACCCGTTACTGTGGGCCGACCCGCGCCCGTCGCGGTGTCTGGACAGTTCCAACACGCCCCTTCCCTGATGCCCATTTCGCCACATTTCCGCCGGATTTGATCCGCCCCTGCATTCTGGCCGGATGCCCTGTCGGCGGCACTGTCCTCGATCCGTTTTTCGGCTCTGGCACGGTGGGGCAGGTCTGCATTGAGGAAGGGCGCAACTTCATCGGTATCGAACTGAACTCGGAATATGTGGACATGGCCGAGCGGCGCATCGCCAATGCGCGGCCCCACGGGCCGCAGCAGGCATTTTTCCGAGATGTGGAGGCAAAGGCATGAGTACTTGTCTGCCTTCGCGCATCCTTGAACAGGCTCAGGGCAGGCCCGCGCGGCATGTCGTCTCCGTCTCCGGCGGCAAAGACAGCACGGCAACCTACCTGCTGGCCCTGGAACAGACCGGCGGCGATTTTGATGCCGTATTCGCGGACACCGGCAACGAACATGAAGCGACGTATGAGTATGTCGCGCGCCTGCATGAGCGTACCGGCGGCCCGAAAGTACAGACGGTGAAGGCCGATTTTTTGCGGGAACTGGCACGAAAGCGCGCCTGGCTGGAATCCGGGAAAGCCACGTCCAGAGCCATGAATCCTTGGACGGAAGAACGGGTGCAGGAGGTGCTTGCGGCCGGTCTTGAGCCTTCCGGGGTTCCTTTCCTGGATTTATGCGTGTCTCGGGGCATGTTCCCCTGTCGTTCACGGGCGTTTTGTTCCAGGTATCTGAAACGCTTTGCCTTGTGGTACCAGTTCCAATCGCCTCTGACTGATAAAGAGCTCCATATTGTTTCCTGGCAGGGCATCCGCGCTGAAGAATCTGCCCGCCGCTCCTGTTACCCCATGTGGGAACTCTCGCCCGACTCGGAATTGCTAACCATTTATCGCCCGCTCATGGGGTGGTCGGTTGAGGATGTGGCCGCCATGCACCGGCGGCACGGCATCAAGCTCAATCCTCTTTACGGAATGGGCTTTTCCCGTGTGGGTTGTATGCCCTGCATCCAGTCAAACAAACAGGACATCCGTCTTATTGCAAGATTGTTCCCCGAACACATTGCCAAAATTCGCAAGTGGGAACGCATTGTGCGGATTTCCAGCCGTTCGGGACAGGCTACATTTTTCCACCAAGACACAGCGGGTAGTAATGTCCCGGTGGGCATTGATGAGGTCGTGCGCTGGTCCATGACCAGGCGCGGCGGGAAGCAGTTCGACATGCTTGCTTGCGCAGCGCCGCCGACTTCCGAGGTGTGCATATATGCCGGAGGGCTGTGCGAATGAAAATCGCCCTCCATGATTCAGACCGGACACGTTTTCCGAACTTGCCGTTGATGAAGCTCTCGGCGTGGCATCGAACACAGAAGGATGCCGTTGAACGATTCATCCCTTTGATGAACGACAGCTATGACCGCGTGTATTCCTCCAAGGTCTTCTCCTTTACCGCAGAAGAGCCGAATCTTCCGCGCGGCGTAATTCGGGGCGGCACCGGGTATGGAATTGGCTCAGATTTGCCTGATGAAATTGAACACATCATGCCGGACTACTCGTTGTACCCCGGTTTCAAAGCAAGCCTTGGCTTTACCACGCGGGGCTGCATCCGTTCTTGTCCATGGTGCGTCGTACCCGGCAAGGAAGGAAAAATCCACGCCCATGCCGAACTGGAAGAGTTCTTGCGCCCTGACTGCCGTGACGTGGTGCTCATGGATAACAACATCCTCGCGCATGAGCATGGGATCATGCAGTTGGAGAGGTCCATAACCCGCAACCTGCGCATTGATTGCAATCAAGGGCTGGACGCCCGGCTCATTGCCGCTGACGACGCCCTTGCCCATTTACTTTCGCGGGTTCACTGGCTGAAAAGCATTCGACTTGCCTGCGACCACAAATCACAGATGCCCGCTGTTGAAGCGGCGGTCAAAGCAATCCGCCGCCACGGCAACAAACAATACAATTTCTCGTGCTACGTTTTGGTGCAGGATGTAGATGATGCCCTGGAGCGGGTCGAGTTTCTCCGCGCCCTGAAGGTTGATCCTTTCGCTCAACCATATCGCGAGCCTGGTTCCAAGGCCCTACCTGCAAAGCATCTACGCGACTTCGCGCGGTGGGTAAATCACAAGGCCATCTTCAAAACTGTGCCGTGGACGGAATACCGGCGGAGTGCGGCATGAACGTGCGCTATCTGTCCGTCTGCTCCGGCATTGAGGCCGCGTCCGTGGCGTGGTCGCCCCTTGGATGGGAACCAGTGGCCTTTTCGGAGATTGAGCCATACCCGTGCGCCGTCCTTGCTTACCACTACCCGCAAGTCCCGAACCTTGGGGACATGGCGAAAATCAACGGCACGAACTACCGCGGCATTGTCGATGTCCTGGTAGGCGGCACGCCTTGCCAAAGTTTCAGCGTGGCCGGGCTGCGGCGCGGGCTTGATGATGAACGGGGCAATCTGGCCCTTGAATTTGTGAGGTTGGCCGATGAGTGCGATCCAACTTTCGTTGTTTGGGAAAACGTACCGGGCGTTCTCTCCGACAGGGGAAACGCTTTCGGATGTATTCTTGGAGGACTGGCCGGTGAAGACGCGCCGCTTCTCCCGCCAGGGGGAAGGTGGGCGGACGCTGGTTATGTGCTTGGACCCAAAAGGTCAATCTGCTGGCGTATCCTTGACGCCCAATATTTCGGCTTGGCCCAACGCCGCCGCCGTGTCTTTGTTGTCGGATGTCCTCGAAACGGCCCCGATCCCCGAACGATACTTTTTGAGTTCGACGGCCTGCGCCGGGATACTCCGCCGAGCCGACAAACGCCGGAGGACATTGCCGGAACCCTTGATGCGAGCCTTGCAAGAAGTCGTGGCGCGGGAACTGCCCCCGGAGCCTGTGTCGATGTCTGCCAAGCTCTGACAGGAAGCTTTGGAGGCGGTGGGCCAGACGACAACAAGGCCCAGGCCGGGTTTTACGCAGTCGTCCCGCCCCAAAAGGCTGGTAGCTGGAAGAACAATGTGGAGATGGCCGCTGCGGGCTACATGCTTCCATGCTCACAGTATGGCGCTGTAGCGGCGTCATTGACGGCAGAAGGCGCCGATGCTTCACCATGCGCCGACAGAGGCCCTACAGTCCTGGCCGTGCGAACCGCGCAAACCTCCGCCAACGGCAATGGCATTGCTCAAGAGGTCTCCCATACTCTCGACCGTGCGAACGGGCAGGCGGTCATTGCTTTTCACGGTTCACAAGACCCGGATGTTTCCGGCGAAGTCACGCACCCATGCGGGCGAAATAACGGAGCGGAGACCTGTATCTGCTACGCTCCGGAAATCGTCAGCCAGGCCATATCCTGCAAATGGAGCAAGGGGACGAGCGGCCCCGCCGGGGATGAACATCACAATCTGGTGAGCTGCATGACATCCACCCCAAATTCCGTGGACGTTTTTAGTGCTTCCGGCAATGGAGTCTGGCGGGAGGGCATCGGCCCGCTCCGGGCACGACAACAGGATAGCCATGAAAACCTGTGCCTCGCATTTACCGAGCGTGGCCGAACGGAAGGCCGAACGCTCGAATACCTTGAAGAACAGGCTTACTGCCTGATGAATCCCGGCAGTGGCGGACGCACTCATTCACGGCAGATAATGACGCCGCAGCTTCAGGTACGTCGCCTTACGCCAAGGGAATGTGAAAGACTTCAAGGCTTCCCTGACGACTGCACGGTGGTCCCTTACCGAACCCGCAAATTGCCCAAACGAATCGTACTGCGTTCCTATCGGCGCTATCTCCGCAGAATGGCGCGGCAATGCAAGGAACCGCTCTCTTTGGCGGACCTCCTCAAGTGCGCTGACGGGCCACGTTACCGGGCAATCGGAAACAGCATGGCTATCAACATCATGCGCTGGATCGGCGAGCGGATAGCGCAGGCCATAGCCACGCAAGAACAACATGCAAAAAATGGGAGGAACCATGCCTGAACGAGCATACGGAAAGCGGAAATGCCTTCAGTGTGGGCAAACTTTTGAAGCCAGCCATCCAGCACATATTACCTGCTCCGCAAAATGCGCGGCGGAACGCAGACGCGGGCAAAAGCGGCAGACTGGTGCCCGTACCAGAGCCAAACGCAAAAAATATCTGCTGGACCTGCTGGCATCACTGAACGAGGCATGGGCCGAACTGGAATGGCTCAACTGTCGGTATGAAGCCCAGGGCGGCAGGTTTGAAAAACTTGCGATGGCCATGTGCGCCGCACATGCCCTGGAGACAAAGAGGCTGAAGGCGGAACTGGAAGCGATACGCCAGGCGGCCGCCGAACCCGCCCCGGCGGAAGAAAAGGCTTCCGTTTCTACCGTAACAGCCCCCGCGCCTTCCGCCGCCGCGAACGTCGACACGAGCGATTGGGATTTCTGTCCGCGAATGAGCCTGCGGGCGCGGCGTCTGCCCTGTGGGGAACGCGGGGAATGCCAGGGCTGTGAGCGCATCACGGGCACACCGCTTGTGCTGGAACCGGGCGACAAGCTGTGCAAGCAGTGCAAGCGACCGTTCACGCCAAAGGCTTCCGCGCAAAAGTATTGCTCGAAGCAATGCCAAGCCGAAGCGGCAAAGGCGAAGGTGTACGGGAAATAAAAGAAAAGCCCGGCTGCAACCGGGCTTGCTCGACGTAAAGCCGAAAGAAACCAGAACGAGGTAAGTATGAACCAGAATAGCAACAAGGTCAAATGGTATCCCCGACTTTTGACGGGGGAAATGGTTCGCGCCGTTCTTTCCGGCCACAAAACCGTCACACGCTGGCCGTTGCGCAAACAGCCAGTGGAGGACGTGGCCAAAAGAAAAGGAGAATGGGTGTGGGAGGATGTGGATGGCAACATCTTTCGTGCTCCGGTGCGCCCTGGCGATGTCATCTGGGTGAGAGAGGCGTGGGCGGAACTTACAGCAGTATCCCCGGCTACCGGCGAACCGATACCTATAGGTCCAGGAGAGCAGCTTATAGAGCCGCCTACCTTTTATATGGACAGAAAAGGGTACAAGCGGTGGAACTATGACGGAACTGTTATCGCGTACCGTGCGAACAGTGACGTGATGTTCTGTGACGGGGACGGATTTTCGGGAGAAATGGCGGATAAAGACGACATGCCCCATTGGCGACCGTCCATCCATATGCCCAAGGAATATGCACGCCTGTTTGGGCGCGTGACCGGTGTGAAGCTGGTTCATGTGCAGGACATCAATGAGTCGGAAGCGCAAGCCGAAGGTGTCCGCCCGGCATTTTCGCATCCGGGACTGGATGGCGTGGTCTCTCAGCCGTTCTACCGATGGGGGTTTTGGAGGCTCTGGGACAAGCTTTATGCCGCGCGCGGTCTTGGCTGGGACGCAAACCCGTGGGTCTGGGCAGTGTCCTTCCGGCTCATTTCCAAGGCAGAAGCGGAGGCGTGAGATGGCCTACAACTGGCTGAAATGGTTTCACGGCGCCGTTGCGGACGACAAGTGGCCTCTTATTGCCCGGAAGAGCGGGCAACCCGTGGCCGTAGTGGTGGCTGTCTGGGCGGCGCTGCTCGAATGCGCTTCACAGGCGGAGGACAGGGGGAGCATCGAGGACTTTGACGCCGAGAGCATGGACGCCGTGCTCCAGATTCCGGACGGGGCCTGTGCCGCCATCGTGGACGCCCTGAGTACCGGCAAGCGTCCGCGCATCGTGGATGGGCGGATCAGCAATTGGGAGAAGCGGCAGGAAGAACCGCAAGACCCCACGGGCAGGGAGCGCAAACGGCGGCAGCGCGAAAGGGACAAGGAAGTCCGCGAGCGTGACAAGGACAACGGATGTCCCGCAGATGGTCACGGTGTCACGGGTGACAATGTGACATGTCACGAAAATGGCCGTGACGTTGTGACGCATGATGTGACAAACACGGGCGAATCCGTGACGTGTCACGCCGATGTCCCGCTTTCACGCCTAGATAAGACTAGACTAGATAAGAATATAAATACACCACCCCCCATGGATATATTTAAATACCAAGACGCGCGCGTAGCACAGACCGTGCCAGAAGGGGGTGGTGTTGGAGAAGCAAGCCTTGAATTTCTCCAACTGCGGGAGGCATACGACCAATCCGGCAGGAAAGAGGCTCCACTTGCAGGCTTTGAAGAATACAAGGCTCTGAAAAAATCACGCCAATGGCCGGGCCTTGCTCAGGTTTTCCATGCACTTGATGCCCTGTCGGGCAATGACGCGCAATGGCGGGCCGGAAAAGCTCCCGGTCTTGCAAAATTTCTCAAGGAGCAGTGGTGGCGCATGGAACCACGCACTCGCGCCTCGCCGCCAGTCAACGCAGGCAGTAGCTTGGCAGAGCGAAACATGAAAACCGTTCAGGCGGTCATGGCGGAAATAGGAGGCAAACATGACGGCGAATAGCCAGGAAAGAAAAGCACTGGCCATCTCTGGCATAGCGGAAAACTTCGGGAAAGAACTTTCCCCTGTCCTGCTGCGCATGTGGCTTCGGCTTCTCGAAGGCTACACGGCGGAACAGGTTGAAGTCGGGGCCGTGCGCGTCATCGGAACCTATGCCTACAAGACCATGCCGCCTTTCGCGGTACTCCGGGAAGCAATCGAAGACGCAACCGGCGGTGGACCGAAAGGGCTGGAGCTACAGGCCTCCGCTGAATGGGGCTGGCTCATGGAACAGGTCGAAAAAGGTGTCCTGTACCGCTCTCCAGAAGAAGTTCACCCGACTACGGCCCATGTTGTTCGCATCATGGGCGGTTGGGCCGCAGTTGGGGCATGGGAAAGGCGGAATCTCGACTTCAAACGACGCGACTTCTTCGAACTCTGGACGCAAGCACATGGGAAAGTGGAGGTGCTGGAACATGGCGCCCCGGCGGTTGCCCAACTCTTGAGTGGACGCGGAATGGGGATACACATGAGTGCTGAAAAGGCATTGGTGGCGAAATGAGCAACGTCGTAATGGAGATGGTTTGGCGGGACTTCATCCTCTTTTCCGCAAAAGACAAGAGAATGGTGGAGCTCTATCGCAAAGAGACGGGTAACAGCCTCTTCGCGGAAACTCCTATCGAACGGACCATAGACGAGGCAACCGGGGCGCTCAATGACAATCTGTTTTCCTTTGCCCGCTGGGTCACAGAGCGGGAATGGGGCATGGAACACGCACCTGCGGCGTTCATCGAAGAGTGCGGGCGGCGGGATAAAGCGGCAGTTCAAACGGTTTCGCAAGGAATGTAAGCCATGATAGCATTTACTCTCTCCATCATTCCCACAGCACAGGCACGCGCCCGGCACGGCGTGGTCAAGGGCCGCAGCATGACGTTCAAATCCGGCGCGCAACGCGCCAACGAGCAAACTCTGGATGCTCTGCTGGCGCCTCACGCGCCCGCCTCTCCTCTGGACGGCGGCGTGGTACTGGAGTTCCGGGCTGTATTCCCACCGCCAAAGAGCGCGAGCAAAAAAGCGCGGGCGGCCATGCTGCGCGGAATCGAGTCGCACACGAAAAAGCCGGACCTGGATAACCTCACGAAACAGTTGAAAGACGCCATGACGCGCCTGCAATTCTGGCATGACGACCGGCAGGTGGTCCGCCTGGCGTGCGAAAAACGCTATGGCGAAACAGGCCGCTGGGAAGTGTGCATACGCGAAATGATGGAGGGCGAAACGATATGAACGAATCACGGATGCAGGGCGATCCGGGTCTGCCTGTTGTTGGCGGCATAGTCGGCGAAGGCGTGAAATTCGAGCGCATTCGCCGGATTACCGGCTACCTTGTCGGCACTATAGACCGCTTCAACAACGCTAAGAGGGCTGAGGTGGCGGATCGGGTGAAGCATACCGGGAGCGGAACAGGCATGGAAAAATGGAGGGAAGACGTATGATTGTGTCCACTGAACGCAACAACCCATACAAAAAACAAGAAAGGAGTATGCCATGACAAAACAGGAGTTGATTGTAAAAGCTGCGGCGGAAACAAAAGGATACGGGCGACCGCTGACTCAAGCAGACATGGAAACAGTCCTTCATACGCTGTGCAATGTGGCCTCTGCCGAACTGCTGGATGGCGGGGAGATTTCGTTGCCGGGTCTCGGCAAGCTGAAAATCAAAGAGGTTGCCGCCCGCCAGGGGCGTAATCCCAGAACAGGCGAGGCCATGGAGTTTCCCGCGTCACGGAAAGTGGTGTTCAGCATGAGCAAGACACTGAAAGAAACCCTGAATCCGTAATCGTGTGTCTCGCACGGTTCTTCTCACACAAGGGCCGTGCGAGAGCCATACAAAACCATACATCATCTTTCCCCTTACGGGTTGGAGTGCAAGGGCCACAAAAATGTTCTCAGGCGCTAAATATATCGCATTTGCGAGGGCTTTTCTTGCCCCCAGAGATTCCGTCCGCGATTTTTTTGGCAAAGAACGACAATCAGCACAAGGAGGCTCCGATGTCAGCCCTTTGCCATGAAACGGCCTTTGAACTCGCTCACGCCCATGTTGCCAAATGGGAGGGGGGATACGTCGACCACCCAAACGACCCCGGCGGCGTCACCATGTACGGCGTCAGCCTGATGTTTTTGAAATCCCTTGGCCTCATTGAAGGGGACATTGACGGCGATGGCGACATCGACAGGGATGATGTCCTTGCCATCACCAAGGCCACAGCCAAACAGATCTTCCGCAAACACTTCTGGGAAATCCCGCGCGCGCCGCAACTGCCGCCTCTGGTGGCAATGGCTTTCTATGATTTTGCGGTCAACGCCGGAGCCGGACGCGCCGCAATCGTCTTGCAGGAAGCCATCAACGTGCTGTGCCCCGATGCCATCAAAAAGCTGGCGGCCAATGTCGGCCCCCTTACCCGTTTCCACAGCAACAATCTGGCTGATATGGGCAAAGAGGCGGCTCTGGTACACGCCTACCTCGACAGGCGCGAGGCATGGTATCGCAGACTGGCAAAAGCGAAGCCGCAGTCCGCGGCCTTTCTCAAGGGGTGGCTGAATCGCACCGCCGATTGCCGCAAGCTCATTGCCGATACCGCAGCAGGGCAGCAACAGGGGGTGGCGTGATGGACTGGAAAGACGTTGGCAAGACGATCTCCAAAGCGGCCCCCATCCTTGGCACCATCCTGGGCGGCCCGATTGGCGCCGCCGCTGGCGGGGCGGCGTCTCTCATTGCTTCTCTCTTCGGCTGCGAAGATGACCCTGCGGCTGTCATGCAGGCAATCCAGAGCGACCCACAGTCAATGATTCGCCTCAAGGAGCTTGAAGTGCAGCACCGGGCGGACATTCTGAAATGGAAAACCGCCCAGATTGAAGCCGAAGTTGCCGACCGCGTGAGCGCCCGGCAGGCATCCATTGATGGCGGGGACAGGACGCGCCTTTACTGGCTCACAATATTTCTTGTGGCCGTGATTTTCGCATTTCATTATGCGGTGTTCTTCTGGGGTGTCGGAGACAACATTGACTCTGGAATGGTTGACCGCCTTCTTGGCTCAATGGGCACACTTCTGGGCATCATTATCGCTTTTTGGTTTGGGGCATCCCGTTCGAGCCAGAACAGCGAAGCACTGCTTTACCACTCCACCCCCCTCCAGCAGAGCCTCACCAGGCCGGAAGGAAGAAAGCAATGAGCAATGAAACCCCAAAAAGCGGGATTCAGACTGTTACCGCGCAAGTCGTGGCTGGAATTGCCATTGCTGTTTTGGTGGGCATAGGCAGCGCGGCACTCACCGGCTGGACAATGATGATCCGGATTGAGGGGCGGCTTGACGTGCTGGAACGGGATGTGGCCCGGCATGAAACCACCATCAAGGAAGACCTGAAGCGCATGGAAGGAGCAAGCGTCCAGAACGCGCAACGGACAGACGACCAGGAGCGAAGACTGACTCACCTGGAAACCGTTTTGAGCGGTCTGCGTGACGATTTCTCGGAAATCCGGGCGGACATCAAGTCTCTCCTCAAAATAACCGCACAGCATTAAGAGGTGTATGTGAAAGAAATAGAGGCCGGGGACTACTGGTGTCCGATGGGGCGCATTTCCATTCAGCAAGGCTCAGACAAGCCGCGCCTCGAAGTCGTGAAATGTGGCGCCTTCAATAGAGCCATCATCTACGCCCCTGGCTCACAAGACCAGGGGCAGGCCTCATATCCATCGCGGTGCCTGGGCGTAGGCTGCGCCTGCTGGAAATGGGGTTTTTTCAGTGGCCTTGGCCTCGCCCCTTCCAGGCTGCGGCGGGGGAAATGCGGTTTGGCTGCATCAGGTAGCTGTTTTGCATTTTTATGGACATTATCTGCTGTAGCTGGTTTTCTACTCTATTTTCTGCATGTGTTTTCGTAAGGGAGGATAGTTGATGCCACGAACTATGGGGGTAATGGCAAGATGCAAATCTTGTAAAAGGGTGCGCCTCATCAATCCTGAAAACGGATTCTGCATTTTGTGCGAAAACGATGCTCTGAAGGAGCGCGTGTCACTCTTGGAATTTCAACTCAATGAGTGCTCAAAGCAAAAGGCTGAAATTTTGCGACAGAGAGGGGCAAACGGATGACAGAAAAAGAGTATGGAAGCTATCAATGCCCACGTTGCGGACAGCCGACAACATGTGTCCGCAACACGATGTCGTTTGATAACCACATCATGCGCAGACGTGTATGCCTTACCTGTGGAGAAACCCACGAAACTATTGAAATGCGCGTGGATTCCATGAGCGTATTGAATTTTGCCAACAGGATAACACGCGAAGCAGAGGCAGAGGCCGCCAGGGCCTCCGGGGTATGCGCGTGAAAAAGACGCCCAAGTCTCGCAAGCCCATACCCACGGGGCGGCAAAAGCTGTTTGTGGAGCACTACCTCATTTCCATGAACGGCGCCGATGCCGTCCGTGCAGCCGGATACCAGACCAGGAATCCGCGTTGCACCGCGAGCGAGCTTCTTTCCAAGCCCCATATCCAGGAGGCCATAGACAAAGGCATCGCAGACCGTGTGGCGCGCCTGCATATCACCCAGGACTATGTGCTTCTCAAACTCGCGGAAATCGCTCAGTCGAACATCGGGGACTACCTGCATTTCGACCACAACGGCGTAAGACTACGCGACATGGATGAAATTCCGCCCGAAAAAATCGCCTTGATAAAGGAGCTCACGGAAGGCGAAGATAAAAATGTAAAACTGGTGTTGCATGACAAGATTTCCGCGCTGGATAAGCTCGCCCGGCACCTTGGAATGTTCGAGCGGCATCGGCAGCGCCAGACGCGCCAGAGCGATTTCACACGGCAAATCCTTACCGACGTGCGGGACAAGAAGTTGGACCCGGCAGAAGCGGCACTTACGCTTGAGGCCGAAGGCTATCCCCTTCCCGAATCCTTGCGCCTGCTGCTCGCCAAGGCGGAACCGGAACCACCATCCGATGACAACGGGGCATACGCAACCATCAGCCCGGAAGAAATGGCGGAGAGGGCCAAGGCCCGAATGGAAGCGGCAGAAGCGCAACGGACAGGATTTGTCCCGGAGCGCGCGGAGCAGGTTCGGCAGATGAAAGACGAAATGGGCGGCGGCTCATTTCAACCGGAGCGCGTCAGCGATGGCGAAAAAGATTCGTGAAATCCTTCGCGACCCGCGGTATGTCGAGTTCCAAAACCGCTACTATGACAATCTGGTTGCGTATGTGCTGGATAATTCCCGCTACCAGCCGACATGGCAGCAGATGGAATTTCTTGAAGCGGTGAGCAAGCCCGGTTGCCGCGTGGCCGTATCTTCCGGCCATGGTACAGGCAAAAGCGCGATGCTCGCATGGATTCTGGACTGGCATCTTCGCGTCTTTCACTTCTCGAATGCCATGCTGACCGCTACCAACATCGAGCAGGCGCGCTCTGTCGTCTGGAAATACCTTGATGACGTGATTGCGGACGTGGAGGCCATGTACCCTTGGCAGGCCGGGTATTTCGTCAAGGAAACCCGCCGCTATTTCTCGGTGCTCCACAAGGATTCATGGTATGTCATGCCGAAAACGGCGAGCAAGGCCAAACCGGAAAACCTCGCAGGGCAGCACAACATCAACTACCTGGTTGTGGTGGATGAGGCCTCCGGCGTGGATGATGTGATTCACGATGTTCTGAAAGGCGCCCTCACCAACGAGCGCAACCGATACGTCATGACCTCACAGCCGACCAGAGCAACAGGACATTTCGCGGAGGCCATGACCAAGCTCGCGGTGAAGGAAGGTGGCGGGAATGGCATTTACACCGCAATCACCATGAACTCGGAATTGAGCCCGCTCGTCTCGAAGCAGTTTATCCGGGACAAACTCATAGAGTACGGCGGACATCACTCCCCGGAGTACCAGATTCGTGTTCTGGGCAATCTTCCCGACAACCTTTCCGGCTACCTCATACCCCGAAGCTGGTGCGTCCAGTGCGTTTCCAACAAAATCATCCATCAGGAAGCGTGGGGCTGGGTTCTGCTCGCGGACGTTGCCGAAGGTGTTCACAGGGATTCATCGGTGATGACCATTTGTCGCGTGTCCGGAAGCGGCCCGCGGCGCATGGTGGAAACCGTTTCATGCGATGAATACCTCGACCTGGATGAAAAGCAGTTCGCACGGCGTATTGCGGCAAAATACCACGAACTGCCGGCGCTCACGATAGCCGTTGACGCGGACGGTGCAGGGAGAACCGTTGTCCTTGAACTCGAAGAAATGGGCATACCCGTATCCCGCATCCACTGGGGCTTGCCCTGTCATGCGGCGGCAGACCAGCGGCGCTATTTCAACTTGCGGTCGTATGCCCACTGCAAGCTGCGGGAAGCCATCTTTGAGGAACGGTTCAAGGGGCCGGACCTCAAAAAATTTGTCGAGCAGGCCTCCCGGCTCCCTTACAAAATTGATGAACGCGGGCGCTACCAGATGCTCCCGAAGGACCAGATGAAAGCGCAAGGCATCAAAAGCCCCGACATATCCGACACCTGCTGTTTCGCCTTCATCGTTGACTACATCCCCGCCGACCAGGATGCCACCATAGTTGAGGAAGAAGCCGAACTCTTGCGGATTGCGCGAGAACTTTCTCTGCTGCGGGACGGCGAGGAAATCAGGGGCTAAACATGACTACCGAAAAAAAGAAGATTTTTACCCTGTCCCTGGACAGCGAAAACCGACACATGGCATCGGCAATCCTTTTTGATGGAAATCACCTTGCCATCACCCACTGCGTACCTGTTGCCGGCCCTCCATCACAGTGGCGGAACAAAATGCTTGCCGACATTGAAACGAAAGCAGCCGCGGGATTCGCCATTGCCGTTGAAGACCGCTCCGGGACTTTTTCCCCTCATGCGGCATCCGTCTGCTTCGACGATGTTGAGGACGGGCGCACACTTCTCCAGCAGTCTTTTGACTGGTGGTTCTCCCTGAAGAACTCCGGCAACCTGCTTCTGGACGCATCTGTCACTCGGTATGACATGAAGGCAGGGGAAGAAGGCTCTCTCATCGACATCAGGCACGACGAAAAGGGCCGTATCGTGTATCACCCGAACTGGATGCAGTTCCACGGCGGGCACAAGGCCATGCTGTTGTGCGTGGCCGCCGCCATGCTTGAGGAGCCGCTGTCCGGGCGCTGGGTTGATACCATGCTTGCCGCTGTAGCAAAGAGAAATCCCGTTTCACCCTCGCCCTTCTCGTCCTGGCAGGCCATCACCATGCAGCGGGACGCCGACAGGGCCAGAGAATTGCGAGGCGGTCATGAATGACCGACTTTCTCCTCTCAATATCGAAGATCCTCTTGTGCGGGTCGAGTTGTACCGTGAAATTCGACAGGCCCAATCCGAAAGGCCCGGCGCGGACTGGACAGAGTATGAAATTCAGCCTGCGGATGCACTTATGCCGGAACTCATAGCTTACAAGGTGTACAGACTGGACACGCTGAAATGGGTCGTCATGGTAGCCGCAGCGCTCGACAATCCAAGAGAAAGGCTTGCCCCCGGAAACAGGATTTTCTTGCCGTCAACAGCATGGATTCGAGAGCGCATCAAGCACTATCAAGAGTTTGAACGCATCGGCAGGTAGGCGATATGGCCGAAAACAAGCAGGACATCCTTCGCCAGCTCAAGGAGTTTGAGAAAGAGGCCACTGCCGAAAGGCGGGAGGCCCGCGAGTTGCGTGAAGACGCGGTAGGCCTTCTCACTCCGGCGTTGCTCCGTAAACATGTCAGGGCAGGAACCGGTCTTGTGCTTGCCTATGGACGCAAGGGCCACACGGTTGAGTTCACCATCGACGACCTCAAGCGCTTTGTGGCCGCCAATGAACGCGCGCAGAAGAATTTCCGGCGTGAAGTCCGGGGCGTTCCTCTTATCCAGCTTGAGAAGTCATCCGATCCCGCAGACATTCAGCGCAGCCGTAATGTACGCTCCGCCATGCTTTACAAGGTAAACAAAAACCTCCTCTTTTTCAGCGTAACCGGGAACACCAGGGCGCATTATCAGGTGCGGGTGCGGCTCGAAGACTGGGATATGGCCCTCCATTCAACGGCAATGCCTCTGGTTTCGGCGCGTACCGTTGCCACGGGCCGCATCTCCTTCGACTGCTCATGCGGGCGGCATCAATACTGGTATCGCTACCTGACTTCCATCGGCGGCTTTGACGTGAATCCGCCCAAAGAGCAGGACTTCCCCAAGATACGGAATCCCGGCCTCAAGGGTTGCTGCTGCAAGCATGTTCTCAAGGTGCTCCGGGTTCTCAAGAGCAATACGATCCATACTGTGCTGGCGGGCGAAATTGAGCGCCAATCGGCCACCATTGGCTTTGCGGACACCGTTCGTTCTCGCTTCCTCAAGGCTGACGAACTCCGGCGCGTATCTCTTGCCCGCGGCGTGGCGCGAAATCCGACAGAGGCCAGACAGGCGCAACAAAAATTCCTCCGTGAAGCGCAAGAGTTCATTACCGATGCGAAAAAGAAAAAGAGCGTCAAGGAAATGCAGGGAAAGCTCAAGCCAAGGCACAAACAAAAAAAATTGCATGGAGCGATGACCGAAGTACAAAGAAAAAAGATTGTTGAAAGCCTCCACAATCTCTCTGTTGCTGTAAAATTCAATCTTCCGGGGTTCGACCTCAAGACCGGGCTGGAGAACCTCGCCAAAGAGTTTTCTGTCTCGGTGGCTGACCTCAAGGGCATGATGCAAAAGGAAGGCATTGCATGATTGAGAAGCTGAATCCGCGGGATTTCCGTGCGCCGGCCCGAATACTGGCCGAAGACCTGCAAACCATGCTTACACACGACCCGAAGGCGTTTGACTGCCTCATCTTCCCGGCGATTCCGGGCGACGAAGAAACGGTTGCCGTTGCGGACGACCCTGTGGGCAGCCTTGATGCCGGGGAGCGCGCGCAGAAGTATGGGGAGCCTGTGCTTGGCCGGGCCATGATTGTGCCGGAGGAAGGCCTCGGATTTGAGGTGCTGGCAGGTGAAGTGGCAAACAGCTTTCTCGGCGCCACCGCTCCAATGAATATCCTCCTCTCCATGCCCGTGCATAACTACTCCCTCATCCAGTGGAGCGAATACGCCACGCCTGACGCCGATGAGCCGGAAATCCGCACAGTGTACGTTTTGAACAGCAAGGCTGTTGGCCGGGTGTCCGGGGCGGGAACTGTCTATGTCTGTGCGCCATTACCCGCGCTTGGGGAGGTACCGAACACGCCTGAACAGGAAACAGAAGACAGGGAGCCGGATACACCCGAAGATGATTGCGTGGGGGTGCTGTAATGGCCGAAGCAAACGCGATCAGTGACCTCCAGGCTGTTGATTTCGCCGTGGGCGGCGTCATTGTCGGCGCGTATGACGGACTTCGGGACGACAAGCCAGAGGCTTTCCGGCGCTTCCTGAACCGCCCGGCCAGGGACAAAATTTTCAGGGCGGAAAATGAAGACCCTCCTTCGCTCATACGGCGGATTGCCCGGCATAATCCCGGCAAAAAGAAGGTGCCTGATCTCCCTGTCGTTGCCTACTACCGCTCCCCCGGCATCGTCGGCAATCAGAACGAAAAGCCTGTCGTACTGGATGTGGAACGGCACATTGATGATACGCCGCGGGCCATGCGGTTGAGTTCAATCCCTGTCACGCTGTCATATTCGCTTCTCTGGTGCGCGTGGGACAAACCCACACTGGATAAAATCACCCTGGCCTGGTTTGCCTATGTGGCGCACCGTGGACGCAAGTACAGCCGGTTCAGCGTCCCCTACAGGCTCGGCAGCGAGCCAATAGAGATTCCGGCTTCCATCTCGGTGCCGAGGGAAATCCAGGCGGACAATGCGAGCGGAGAGCAGGCCGAAGGCCGCTTGTGGGCCGCCCGTGCGCTTGTGGAGGTAAACACGCAAGTCCTCTATGGGCGCGAAGTGCAGCCCGTGGACGAAATAACGGCGCTCGGCCAGGTGCGACTGATTTGAAGGGCAAAATTCATGGCTGATGACACTCTGTTCAAAAAATTCATCCACGTCCGTTCCGGCAAGGAGTTCGACATCGGGTTTCTGCGCGAATCGAACTATATTGAAACCCTCGGTCTGGACGGTCCGAAGCTCATTATGAGTTGGGATGACCCCAACCGTTATCTCAAGGATGAACTTCAAATCAGGGAGCAGGACGAGATAGAGGCGCACCTCTCGGATGACTGGGCTATGGACGGAATGAACGTAAAGCAGAAGTTCACGGTTATGGTCGACCCGTCCGCCGACAGATTCCTCAAGCTCAATCTCATGGCTTCCCCAGTGTTCAAGCTCAAAACGCTGTCTGACAAGACACGCATTTTCAGGCAACGGGGGGTGGCGGAGATTATCGGAGCGGTTTCCGCGGGCTTCAGGATCGACGCGGGGAAGTTTCCCGTGGTGGAAGACTACCACTGCATTGCGGGAGAACGCCCAAGCGCCATGCTGCGCCAAATTGCGGGGGAGCAGGGCGGGCATCTCTGGTTCGGGCGCGAGGGATGGCACGTCAAAACGCTTGCCGCTCTCTTCGCCGAAGAACCGGCGTTCGAGTACCACTACGGGAAGCCCGGCGCCGACTTTCAGATAATCAGTTTTACACGGCCAAGCCAGCAGTCGCAGATTCAGGAGCGGGCCGTGAGAGGCTTTTCCGGGTGGAATGACGTTCTGGGGCGCGTCAGAGCGCCCTCTGCTGGTCCGGTGCTTTCCAAAGCTCACAGGTACGCCCCAAGCCTGAACGCATCGCAAAACGTGCGGACTCTGGGGAACCGTCCGACATCTTCCCGCATTGCCATTGATTTTCAGACGCACGGCAACGGCTTTCTCACACCGGGGATGGTGCTCAAGTTGTGGTGGCACATGGCAACCCCGGACAGGCCGCTGGATGAATCCCTGCCGGATAAGGTGGTGATAAGCTCCGTGGCACACTACTATTCGGCCCAAAAGTATTACTGCCGCGTAAAGGGGGCGGTTCCCTTTGAGCCAACAGCCTAAGATATACAGCGGGGAGTATGTCTCCCAAGTGGTGAATCTCGATGATCCAAAGCGGATGATGCGCGTCCAGGTGCGCGTCTTCGATATTTTTGACGATGTTCCCGTGGCTGACCTGCCGTGGGCCACTTACCGGCTCCCCCTTGGAGTGCGCCCGTCAGACGGAGGCCTTGTTCCGGTAAAGGTCGGCGATCTGGTCTGGGTGGATTTTCCTTTCAATGGTGATACCCGCCGTCCGCGCATCACCGGAGGCGTCCACCATGCGCCGGAAGGCAATCCGAACATGCCGCCCGAAGCATGGGCCGGGCCGGGCCAATTCGAACATAAGCGCACCCCGAATGAACCCACGCCCGCGGCTCCCGTGTACCATGAAGACATCGTGTTTCAGCAGAACGGCGTTCTCGTCCAGATCACAAAGCCCGGCGCGGCTCGGATAACCAATCTGGCAAGCGGAACGGCGGCGGAAATCGCGCCTGACGGCGACGTGATTATCCACTGTGAAAAAAACTGCTATCAGAGCGTACAGGGGGACTACCTTGTGGATGTGAAGGGGGATTTCAAGCTGCTCGTTGCCGGAGCAATGGATATGCTATCCCAGGGGGCAGGGACCGTTCAATCGCAGGGGAATATGACCCTCGGAAGCTCCGCCGAAAGCCTGAATCTTTCCGCCGCAAAGGAAGGCAAGATGACTGGCCCCGGCGGCCTTGCCTTCTCCGGGCCTGCCAGCTTTGACAAGGATGTAAGTATAAGCGGCGATGCCAATGTCGCCGGCTGTGTGAATGATGCGGGCGGGAATACGAATCACCACTCGCATTGACTTCGGAATGGTTGTCTCTCCGGCTATGCAAAAACAATCTTTCCCTGATGCCCGCCTGTCGGCTTGACCCTTATTTCCAAATCATTTCCGAGCAGGGAGAGACAGGCCAGCAAGCGGAACTCACTGACACCACGGAACTGCCCATTCAGGATGTTGGAAATCCTGCTTTGCGGAATCCCTGTAAGTTTGGAGACTTCTTTCTGTGTCATTTTCCTTTCTTCAATAATACCGCTGATGCGTGAAACAATGGCGGATTTTATCTTCATGGATTCAGCATCATTATACCCCAAGTCTTCATAGACATTCCCTGAGCCTTTTTTGATAAAATCATCCATGCTACATCTCCTTTTTCAAAATAGATTTGAGCCTTTTCAATCGTTCAGTGACCAACGTCACATCTTTTTGTGGTGTTTTTATACCGATAGTTGATTTTTTTTGAAAACAATGGATTACATAGATGGCATCATCATAGCGGACGGTATAGATAGCCCGAAACGTATCGCCATCATAATCCCCCACTACCTCAATGATCCCTGATTCCCCCTTCACTTTGAAGGGCTTGGCCTTGGGGTGACGTTTGCCGTTTTGCGCCAAATCAAGCGCATAGCCAAAAATATCCTGAATATGTTCAGGCATCTCCTTCAAATCATTATAGGATGAGCCAAGCCAAAACAGTTGCTTTTCAGACATCGATCACCTCTCACCCAAAACCAAAATATGTCAATTTTGATATAAAGTCAAATCCAAAGCCAATTTTGTGGCGACAAATCTATATGCGCTACATCTGCACGAAAAGTTGTGTACTCGCGTGCCGACCTGTTGCCAGACTTGGGAAGCCTCCGCTGCGAGGCGAGCAAACCAACCTGACAACGGAGTGCAGCAATGAGCAAAAATCTTGACGGGTACAAGCAGCAGGTTACCAACATCGTAACGCGCGCGCACCAGATGCGCGCCGCCCTGCTTGATCCCATCCTTGACGACAGCGGCAAGTTCATCTCGGACAGCAAGGCCAGGGCCGAACGCCTGAAAGGGGCGGTGTCCAATTCGGTGTATGAAAGCACCGGCGAAAGCGCGCCCATGATTCTCGGCGCGCACAGCCGGGCGCTTCAGGCGTTCTGTCAACAGTATGGACGCCTCCCCGGCGACGAGCTTCTGGCGAGCGCCCATCAGGCCATTGAAAACGCCATGATTGTCGGCAAGGCGGGCAACGGCCTGCCCGGCGTCTTTGAATCCGCCGACATGAGCACGACCGAGGGCATCATGATGCGAGACCGCATGGTGTCCCTCATTCTGCCGGTTCTCTTGCAGTCCGTCACCGCCCAGATGACGACCCTGATTCCCGGCCAGTTCAACCGCTCGGAGATGTTCCGCGTCCATCGCGTGGCAGGGAGCACCTTCGGAGACCTTCAGGCCGGAGACCGCATCGACTTCCGCTACAATGGGCGTTACGCCGTCATGGATCAGATGTCCGCGCCGTACATTGGCGATGCGAGCAGGAAGCAATTCGTCTTCGACAGCGCCACGGACGGCGGCAAACTGATGCCCATCAAGCCCGGCTCGGTGAAAATCCTCCACGACCGCAACATGGTGGCCCATGATGACAACAACGGCCACATCCTCGGCGTATTCGCCCTTGATGGCGCGACCATCAATGTCAGCGGTTCCGTTGACTACGCGAGCGGCAAGGTTACGGCTGACTTCACTGTCGCCCCGGCGGCGGGCATTGAAGTCCACATCGGCTATGATGTGGACATCGAGAAGGACTACAAGCTCATCCCCAAAATCGACCACCAGATGGAATCCCGTGTGCTCGTTCCGCACGAATCGGCCATTACGGGCAGCGTTACCCTGCAAGCCCTCTGGGGACTGCGCCGCGAGTTCGGGCTTGATGCGGACAACCTCGCCATGTCGGGGATGCGTAACCTTCTGGCGGCAGACAAGGACCGCAAGATACTGCGGGATATGTACTTCTTCGCGCGTGATGTGGTGGAGTGGAATCGAACCCCGAACGAAAACCTCACTTTGCGCGAGCATTACGAAAGCCTGAACTCGGCGCTTCTGGAACTCGATTCCGCCCTGATGAAGCGCAACGGCATCAGCGGTCTTGTCGGTCTTGTGGGCGACAATTTTGCCGTCAATGTCTTCCGCTACCTTCCGGCCCCGTTCTTCCAGGCCGCGCCGGGCTATCGCAGCGTGCCGCAGCCCCATTATGTGGGGCGCGTCTTCGGCCAGTTTGACCTCTACTGCGATCCCAATCAGGAAGAATACACCTGCCTCGCCTTCGCCCGCGGCTCGGAACACGGCCAGACCGGCTACGTCTGCGGCGATGCCGTGCCCGCCCTTACGTTCCGTCATGCCGTTCTGGGCGACCTCATCACCAGTTCCACGATGTGGGACCTGGCTTACCGCGATCTTCAGCCCTTCGATGGGCGTGACTACCTGATGAAGCTCAAGATGGTGTCCGGCAGCAATGCAGCGGGCGGCGATACATCCGATTCCGGCAAAACCGATGAATAGGAGGAAACGTCGATGCTGAAAGTGACCATTGAAAACAAGGGTTCCGCCAGTCTTTCCATCAAGGGCCGCCACAGCTTCCATATCGGCGCACACTCCACCGTGAACGTGGAACTGCCCGATACGCCCGGCAGCGCGAATATGCTCCAGCGCCTGCGGCGAGAGTATCCCGCGATGCGTGTGCTCGTGGAGAGGAAAAGTGCCCAGCCTCCGGTCGTCGCCGTACCCTCCGGCGCCCATGACACCCCCAATGCGTCTTCCGCTTCCGCCACCCTCTCCGGTTCCCTCGCCGGAGAGGCGGAAGACGGCGCCGAACCGATGAGCGCGGAAGACTTCGCATCCCGCGCCAGGGTGACGGAGGGCGAAGCGGGGTGGTGGACGGTATCCGTTGAAGGCATCAGGGACATCAAGGTGCGTTCCGCCAAAAGCGAGGTGAACGCCCTTGAAATGGCCTACGCCAAATACCTCGAAGGCCAGGGCACGGGTGAATAGCCATGAAGAGCGTCATCACCAATGCGGCGGAAATCACCGTCCTTGAGCCAATCGACAACACCTACAAGACAGGCGGCGGGCCGGTCAGTGTCGGGGGATGCGTCATCCTTGCCGGCAAGGGACGCCCCTTCACCGTACATGAAATATTCGGCGTGGGCACAAGCCAGGAAGACACCTTTGGCTCTCCCCTGCCGAAGAAAGCCTACGGCATGGAAGGACTGCGGCATCTCTCCGAAGCAGCCAGGGAATGCAACTGGGTTCAGGCTGTGCGAGTGGTGAACCAGCAGGAATACCGTTATCCGTCCCTCGGCTTCCTCATGTTCAGGGAATGCGGCGAATGGGATTCCAAAACGGATTATGCGCCCGGCGATGTCGTTTCCTGTGATGGCAGGAAGTACATTGCCGCGACTGATGTGGCCGCATCGGCGACGCCCCCCGCAACCGGAACCGGGGAATGGCTGGAATACACCGGCCCCGTTGAGAAGGACGCGCACCGTCACAATGAAAGCGTCATTGTTGGCGATGACGGCTTCTGGCTCGTGGTATATCCCATTGACGGCGATGCCAGTATCCGGCGCACGCTCCGTTTCGAGGATGTGGACAAGGAGCGGCGCCGCTTCAGGCTGGTGTTCTACGATGTGGATGATACCGGCTATGAATACGCCCTCGAATCACATCTTGTCGGCATCAACGAGGATGACAAGGACGATATGGGGCGTCCGGCCTACATCGAAACCGTTCTTGAAACACAGTCCAAACGCTTTCGGTGTGACTTCCTTGAAGGAACAGCGTGGGAAGACCTCGAATCGGTTCTGCTTGCCCTTGAAGACAAGAAGGCCATGCCGCGGAGCTTCGGCTTTGAAGGCGGCACGTCCGGCGGCCAGCCCGAAAATGATGACTGGTTCAAGGCCGTGGAACTCCTTCGCCGCGAATCCATGCCGCTGAACATGATTTTTGCGGCAGGCATTGCGGAGCAGGACATCATCGCCCGCCTGGCGGAAATCGCGGATTTCCGCCATATCGGCTTTTTCTTCGACGTGCCTTCCTACCTCCCGCAGGACAGCGCCCTTGAATGGCTCAAGGAACTGGGCCTCAACTCCCGTCATTCGCGGGCCTACTATGCTCCCTATGAGGCGTCGGACCCGTGGCGCGGCGGCAAGACAGTGTGGGGCGTTTCCGGGGCCATGGCCGCCGCAAAGGCCCGCGGGAACGCCATATTCACGAAGAACGTGCCGGGCATACACTACTCCCCCGCCGGAGAGAAACGCGGCTACCTTTCGCGCACGGGTGTCGCCCCGCTGTTCCCGGAGCAGAACATCAACCGGGATACCTTCTACACCGCACGGCTCAACCCCATCATCGACATGACATCGGGCGGAGCCTGCGCCGATGACGACCTGACGCAGTTCTTCCGCGAATCCTACCTCCGCTTCGGCTGGATAAACGATGTGCTGGACTACATCGACCAGCGCTTCGTGGAGGCGGCGCGGATCGCCAAGTTCGAGCCGGATGGCCTGACGCGCGAAATCCTCTACGACCTGCTCAAAACCATCATGGATGAACTTGTCACTTCCGGCGCGCTGGTTTCGCCGCGAGAGCCGGACAAGGACGGTACGAAGCCGTACATCATCACCATCACACAAGTCGAAATCGACCTCTGGCACTGCGAATGGGCCGTCTGCATCACCGGCGCGGCGCGGCGCATTGCCGGGCAACCCCGCCTCATGCGGTAAGGAACGGAAATGAATAAACAATCCTTCACCTTTGACGATGACTTCACCTTTCCGGCCACACGGCGCGGGCAGGCTCTTTCCGGCGTTCTGGAATCCGCGGACAAACCGAAAACAGGCACAGACGCGGTACAGGTCTTTGCCCGACAGCAGACGCGCACACAGGCCATGTCCGCCGTTCTCGCGTGGGTCGAGGATGGCGAGTACAACTACAACGCCTTGGATGAGTACATCATCGGCATGGCCGACCTCGACGGCGATTTTGAAATCAGCGACGAGGAAGAGGCTATCTACAACGCCGTCTGGGCCGAAGTTCCTGACGCTCTTCTGAGCCTCGGCGCTACCGAGGCCGATGCCAACGACTTCGTGAACGGCGAAGGCAAGGCCAGCGCCGATGCGGCCGCTCGCGTCGGCAAGGCTCTGAAAGAACGCCTTGATGAACTGGAAGCTGATGACGACGAAATCATTGCCGGGTTCGCGCTCGGTGAAGACGCCGTTTTCGAGAATGCCTCCGACGACCCCGAAGGCCGTCACATGATTCTGGAAGCCACCTATCGCAAGCAGAAGGTCGTCCGCGACGGCAAGGTGGTGAAAATCAACAAGCGCATTTCCGGCAAGGTGCGCCTTTCCGCCGCACAGAAGGCCGGGCTTCGCAAGGCCCGGCGCAAGGCCAACACGGCGGCGGCCCGGCTTCATCGCAAAAAATCCATGCGTCTCCGCGCACGGCGCGGCATGTAGGTCCGCGACATGGAAGGCATCGGCAACCGTGATACCCGTATTTCCCTGTTCCGCAAGTGCTGGATACAGGGGAGCGAGGCCACGGTTGTCGGTGTCTGGGGTACAGGCACATCCAAGGAACTGACGGCGAACTGGACTTCGCCGTTTGAGGGAGAGAGCATAGGCAACAAGATTCCCCTTGCGGGCGGAGTGGCGCAGGCCGCCACGGACATGACCACCGTGACGACGCTGAACTCCCGCCAGACATGGGAGGGGAACAGGCCCACAACCTTCAACATCGAATTGAAGCTCTATGCTCTTGAAGACCCGGAAACCGAGGTTATGCAGCCCATTCGTGCGCTTGAGTTCATGGCCGCGCCGGACGTGAATGACATGCAACCGGCGGGGGGACGAATCCCCGACCGGGTGTGCGTGAATATCGGGACGCGCCATATTTTCACCGACATGGTGATAGATTCCATTTCGCAGCCCTTCGACAAGGAAATTGACTCCCAGGGCAGATTTGTCCGGGCGACACTGAATATCCAGCTTTCCACGCTTACCATGATAAGCAAGGACATGCTGCGAAAAGGCTACGGCCAACAAGCCTAGAGCGGTTTGCCGTTGAAAACGACAGCCGCTCTGGCGGCCGCGAAAGCGGACGCCCGCGCCGAATGAGCCTGAAAACCACGCTTTTCAGGCGAAATGAGGGCAGCGCCGCTTTTGAAATTGTCCAATTTCAAAAGCAAAATGCTCTAAAGGGGAAACAACATGGCAAACATATCGGATGTGGCGGGGAACATTCCCAAGATTCGCGCCGGATACCGCAGGCTGCTCGCTCTGGGCGAAGGTGTGGCTTCCGATGAGTTCATTCTGACCATCGAAGGCTACCCGAACCTTCGCTATCTGTGCCAGTCCACGCAGCTTCCGGCGCTCATGCGCGAAAACATCGAAAGCTACGGCCCGCAAGGGGTGCAGTTCAACCAGCAGGGCCGCTATAAAAACGCGCAGGACGTTCCCATCACCTTCAAGGAGGTGATTTCGGGAGAAGCCTACAAGGCGGTTCGGGACTGGGTGAAAAACAAGAAGTACCTGAACGTCAAAATCGGTCTGGCCGGGGAGTCCTTCCCCACGTCCAACAGGAACACCACTGTTGTTCTGGAAGATTGCTGGCTGGAACTTGAAGGCGCCGACCTGTCCGTTGAGGACGGCGCAAGCCTCGTGCGACCGGCGGGTACGCTCCACGCCAACTGGATTAGCTGGCTGGACGACGACCAGGACGGAACCCTTTCCCTCTGATTGACGGGCACCTATGACCCCTCTGGAACTGCTCGAAGAAGTGAAGGGGCGTTTCGTGGTGCTGTATCACAATAATGATGCGGCACTGCGACGCCTTTTGCGGCAATCCCTTGGCAAATATCAGGACAAGGCGGGTGTTCTTCTTCAGACCAGATACCCCGCGGGAACGACAGAGGCCGAACTCCCGGAACTCTACCTCACCATTGCGGAATGCCAGGACGAAATGCTTCGGCACGTCCCGGTGTTTGTGGACGATGCAGAGGGGAAGCTTGTGTTTTCGCCGGAAGCCGCATCCGGTCCCCTGACGCTTTATTGGCTGGCACGGCTTCGTGACTGGCCGGATGACCGTCCGCTTCCCTACGGCTGTGTCGGCCTGGTGGGCGACTACCTCGAAGCGCTCATCGACATCCCGAACACTTCGCGCACCCGTGACGCCTATCACGGCATGGACGGTCCCATTCCAGACCTGCCCTCGATGCAGGAATTGCGGGCGCGCCTGACAGAACTCGAACAGCAGATGGAAGAAAGCCGCGCGATTTTGCCGGTGAGCCTGGTTATTTGCTGATGGAGGGGCCGTGGCGGAGGATTTCAACAAGTTGCGGATGCTGGCCCGGAAGCTGGTAGCCACTGATTTTCAAAAGGACTGGCTCTTTCGGCTCGAAGTCGAGGGGGAACCTGCCGACCTTGATTTGTACGTCAAGGACATCGCCTACAACCCGCTCGAAATCACAACGGATGAAGAAAACTATGGCGGGGTCACCATGTCGTGGCCAACAGGACGTGTGCCGGTAAAAATCACCGCCACCATGCGGGACAACTCGGACCGCAGGATAAGCGCATTCGTCTGTGAATGGTGCGAGAAAGCCGTCCATGCTGATGGAACCGTGGGTCTGCCCTACGGCGCCGATGGATATGTCCGCAAGGTTCGGGTCTATGAGCAGCGTG
The DNA here is from genome assembly GCF_050313595.1 of Desulfovibrio sp. SGI.169. NCBI lineage: Bacteria > Pseudomonadati > Thermodesulfobacteriota > Desulfovibrionia > Desulfovibrionales > Desulfovibrionaceae > Desulfovibrio > Desulfovibrio sp. SGI.169. The sequence goes on from NZ_JBNPLS010000005.1 coordinate 114,573, forward strand.
ATGACGGCTCGGAAACCCTGGCCGGTGAATGGGAAATGTACGCCACCACACCGGGAGAAACGAGCCGCTCCCGCGAGAACGGCGCTTACAAGGAATTTCCCGTAGCCTTTGTTCAGTTCAGCACGGCAACAAGCCCCGCTCAATTCCTGTGAGGTATCCATGTCGTTTCTTCCAGATTTCTGCCTTCCATCCGACCCCGCAAGGAGCGTCCGTCTCGCCGAAGCGACAGTGGCCGACGCCATTGATTTTTCCGGGGTTGACCCGCTTTGCGAAGAGGAAGCCACAAGCCTTTTTCTGGAGCGTCTTCAGGCGAAGGAAAAATACACCGATCCCAGACAGTGGACGGTCGAGGACAGACGCTATGCGCTCTTCATGTACCACCTGCACACAACGCAGTTCGCTGATCTTCCCCTTACTTATGCCTGCCAGCCGTGTTCGGAGGCGGCGGGACATGAAGTGACACATACCGTATCCGTCAAACTGGCGGCCATGGCCGAAGAATACACCCCCATTGCCGGAAAGCCTCTACGAGACGTGGTGCATGAGGGACACGCCGTCATCGTTCATCCTCTGTTGGGCGTGGACGCGGAAATCATCGAGAAAACCCGCATGGGCATCATAGCCCTGGAGCAGGAAAAGAACGCCATCGCCAGAAAGGAACGCAGCCAGCTTGCCCTGCTCCGCATTCTTTCCTGCATCGACATTCCGGCCATGGAAGGCAAAACAGAGCAGGAACGCCGAAAACCGGTCGAAAAATTCATTCTGAGCATGTCCACCAGCGAGTTTCAAGGTTTCAGCAGCAAGGTGATGAACGCCCTCGCCGAAATGCGACACGGGTTGCAATCTGTCTTCAAAGACGGGCGAATCCTGCTCGAAACTCCTCCGGTGCGGTGCCCGGAGGGCAGGGACAAGGAGGGGCCGGGAATCCGGCTTCAGTTTCCCTTTCGGGCTTTCGACTACATTCCGCGGGTATAGTCCCCGTGCGTGGGATACGATTCTGAGCAATCTATGCCTGAATGACAGCCAAAGCCTTGGCAGTCTGCTTGCGTGTCCGGCTCGCCGGGTGCTTGCACTCCACGAAAACGCAATAAAGCGCCACAAGGCCATCAAAAATGCCACGAGGAACCGCAAGGGTGGCCGGAGGTGACGATGGACGAAGACAAAAGACTGCCCTTCCAGGACGTGCCGGAACTCAATCAAAAACAGGACGATGCCCAAGGGGAACAATTCTGGGCGCATATCGCGGAACTTCTTGAACAAATCGAGGCCAACACCCGTGGCGGCGCTGGCCGGGGATTGTCAGCGGCAGCGGTGGCCACGCCCGCACGTCCGAAGGAAGAAGCGAAGGCGGGAAAGAAGCAGGCTGGCGGCCCAGGTGCCGCCCACAGCAATGCAGCAATGCGAACGACTGCCCGCACGGCTCCCGCTGAACGTCGCCCATCCCGCAGTATTATCCCCTCGCCGCCCGCTCACCAGGAGAAAGCCGCTTCCAGCAGCCCTCTTGGTGGGCGCTCCGCAACCAAAGCTCCACACCCTGCCGGAAAAGGGAAAAACCAAGACGACGGTCTTGGGGGTGGAACTGGCCCGCACGCGGCCCGGAAGCAAAAAGAACCCGACGCCCCGCTTCCTCTCCCCACCAAAAGCCAGGAAGCCCTCGCGCAAAAACGCGAAGAAGCGATTGCCCAGAAGCAATCCAAGGGCATTTTGGGGGCATTGAAGCAAAACCTTGCTTCGTGGGACGGTTCCGTTGCCTCCTCCGACAAATCCGACATGCAGGACGCGGCGGGTCTGGCCGCTGGAGGTCCGCTCTGGTCGGCACTCAAGGAACTGAAAGAGGTTATCCCGGAAAACGACAAGGAGGATGACAGCCTTGCCGGCGTCCTGAAAAAGACCATCGCGCAAAAAACGGGCGTCACTGCCGCAAGGGAAAGGATAGACCGCGCCGCAGAGACAGCACGGGCAAAAGTGGTGACGTGGGCCGGGGGAAAAGTTGACGCTCCGAAACGGGGCAACCGCGACAAACAGGGCCGCTTCATCAAGGGGGCAGGCAAAGAATCCAAAATTGCGGAAAAAACTCTGGCTCTGGCATCGCAGGAAGCGCGGGAAGGTAAAAAGCGCCATGATGAACTGGTGGAGGCTGTCAAGCAAGGGCCAAAGCATGGCGGAGGCGGCATCTTCGGGGAAGACGGTCTTGTTGACCGCATGGGCCGCAGGCGTGGCGCGCGCGGAGCAGGAACGTCAAAACCGGGCAGGATGCCGGGGCGGAGAGGAAAATTCGGGCTTCTTGCGGGAGCGGGTGCGGCGCTGTTGGGGGGCGCGTCGGTTTTCAACGGCGATCCCGTGAGTTCCGCCATTGATATTGGCAGCGCGGCATTGTCCGCGCCCGGCGCCGGGAAGGCCGCAGGCGCGGCAGGAAAAGCCCTGGGGCTTGGCGCAAAAGGAGCCTTGGGGGCCGCGAAAGCCATTCCCATTGCAGGACAGGTCCTTGCCGCGGGTATGGCGCTTTATGACGGCGTATCCGGCTGGAATGATGCCGACATGCACCGGGAGGCGTTCGGCCTTGAAGATGGGCAAGAGGCCTCCACAGGGCAGAAGGCGAGCGCGGCGGCGGCAAATATCCTCGATATGGGAGGTCTGCTCACCGGGGCGGCGGGGTTGTTCGGCTTCGAGGTTTCCACGTCTGATATTGCCAGGGGTATTTTTGACTTCGGCGATTCCATTGGCTCCACCTTGTCCGATGCGTGGGGCGGTGTGACCTCGCTCTTCTCTTCGGACGATGAAGAAGGCTCGGAAGGGCTTTTCGGCAAGCTCACCGAAGCCATTTCCGAACTTACAGACACGATTGATGATGACATCAGGGAAAAAGAAAAGCCGGGTATCATTGCTTCTGCGGGCGGCTTCTTCTCCCGCTTTTTCGGGGGTGACAACAGCGGGAGCCGCAGCAGCGATGGCGACCGGAGCACACGCTCGGACACGGGGGCAACCAGACGGGCGCAAGCCATCATGGGCAAGGAGCTTGGCGCGCTGTCCGCACAGTACGAGAGTGGCGCCCACGGCAGCGACGCCATAGGCCATGATCGTACCGGCGGTACATCATACGGAAAATACCAAATTGCATCCAATACCGGCACAATGGATGCCTTTCTCCGCTGGGCCGAACGAAATGGTGGAGAAAACGGAAAAGAAGTCGCAGCCAGAATGCGCTCCTCCGGCCCCTTGAACACGGGAAGCAAATCAGGCGCGGCTGTGGATACATGGCGGAGCCTTGAGCGGGAAGGCAAGCTCGGAACCCTGGAACATGATTTCATCAAGGCGACTCACTTTGATCCCGCATTTGCCGGTATTCAAAGTGAAGAACTACGGAAGCGTGTCGAAGGGTCCAAGGCGTTGCAGGACGTTCTATGGTCCACGTCCGTCCAGCATGGGGCGGGCGGCGCAGCAAAATTGATCAACCGAAACTTCAAGCAGGGCATGAGCGATGAAGAGTTTATCAATGCCCTGTATGCGGATCGGGCAACGCAATTCAGTTCTTCAACTGTCCAAGTTCAGAAATCCGCTCGCAACCGTTTTGCCGACGAACGTCAGGTCGCTCTGGCAATGCTGCAAAGGGAGCGGCGTGGTGCTGCCCAAATGCCCCAAACAGCCGTGGAGGCGACATCACAGGCCTTGCAGCTTGGGACACAAGAAGCCATCGACCGTGGGGTGCGCTACAGTTTCGGCAGTAAAAACTCTGGCTCTGGCGGCATTGATTGCTCAGGCTGGGTGACAGAGAACACCCGAAACATGATGGAGGCGGTGAACGCCGAAAGCGGTAAGCCAATCTACGGAAAAGAAGCGCAGGCCGTCTTGCGAAAGGGGGCTAATGGTGGCGCCGCCGGCCTGATTCAGACAGTCAGTGAAGCGACAGGCGAACTTTTGTCCAACGATGCTCTTGCGCCGGACAGGGTGCGCGAGGGCATGATGATTGGCATGGACACGGGCGACAAGGGATGGGACCGAGGCCGTTTTGGCGGCATAGACCATATTGTCCAGACCTACCGGGACGCCGAAACCGGAAGGATGATGGTTTCGGAATCCAGCAGTCGCAAGGGTGTCACCGTTACAGATTATGAGGAATGGTACAAGAAGTGGAACGGACGCGCCAATCTGTACGGTACAGACATTACAAAACTTGCGGATGCAAGCCAATTTCAGCCCTCGGAAGGTGCAACCGTTGCAGACGTGGGACAAACAGGCACAGAAGCGCGCGAAGCGTCCCCAGAGAAAAAGGAACAGACCTCTGTTGCTTCCGCCTCTCCTGCCACAGCCGCACCGCAGGAAGTGCAAACTGTGGCGGTGCAAGAGGTTCAGCCGCAGGCGTCGCAACGCTATCCAGAACCGGAACCGATTCGGCCTGAACCTTTCGCCGCGCCGCAACAAATTGATTTTTCGCAGGTTATCGCGCTGCTCACGCAGCTTGTGGATGTGACCAGGCAAAATGCGACAGGCAAGGAACGAGATACGGAAAACGCGAGTTCGCCGAATATTCCAATGGACTACGACGATCCGTTCTGTCTGGCTCTCGCTCACGATAGGGCATAACCATGATTGAAGCACAGCGAATGCTCAAATCCTCACCAGGGGACGATGTTGAGCGATTTTCCGATGGCGATGCCATGAGCGAGCGTATCAGGGAATGGCTTGATACCCCGGAAGGGACAATGGCGCACTATCCGGCGTGGGGGCATAACCTCACCCCGTTCAGGCATGACCCTCTCAGCAAGGGCGGCGACCTTGATGTACTCATGGAAATGGCAATCGCGCGGAAATTGCCCATTGATGTGGAGGGCATCATCTTGCAGGGCGTGAATGTCGTTGTGATGGACATTGATTTGTGCCGTATTGAAATTCTGCACCAATTCGGGTTTCAGGCAGAGGAAATCCGCCTGTAGGGGAAAATCATGATTCTGAACGAACAGGTTGCAAATAAACTGAAGACGCTCCTGTCTTCCCTCCCCTCGTGGAAAAGTCTTACAAATTCGCAATTCGTACAGCATCTTGCCATTTTCATGGGGTGGACCGTCGAAGATGCAAACTTCAAAATCGAGCGCGCACGCCAGGAAGCGTTCATCGGAACGGCTCTGAATCGTTCAAGCCTTGTCGCCCACGCCGAAGACCGTGAATATCTTCCCCGCAAGCCCAAACCCAGCGAAGGGACGGTTCTTTTCACCAATGCGGGGCCGCGCCCTGTCCTGCTCAAGAGAGGGCGCGAGTTCGTGTCCGATGCGCAGCTTCCCTATACGTTGGGTCTCAAGCTGCTTGTCCCCGCGCAGAGCAAGGTGGCCGCTCTTGTCACACAGTACGGAAAAACCTCAATTCTTCATACCGTAAGCGAAGAAAAGCCGTTTTATGAGATTCTTATCGACAAGGCTCTAACCCCGAAAGTAATGGCCCTCGAAGTCTGGGTTGATAGCGGAGATGGATTCCGGAAATGGGAGTACAGCCGCCTCTTGACGAACGCATATCGGGATTCTTTTGTCTGGGACGAGTTCTATCATGTGAGCGATCAGATAGGCATCAGGTTCGGCAATGGCACCTTTGGTAAAATTCCGCCACAGGGCGCACAGGTGCGGATTGACATCAAGTACACGGATGGGGACACGCTTCTTCTGGAGCGGCAATACCTTTATCCCCTGGAAGAAATCGTTGATGTTGCCGGTGTCCCGGCATCTCTCAATATTGAGGTGGAAACAACCATCCAAAACGGTCAGGCGCAGGAATCAACAGAAGAAATGCGCCGAAACCTGCACTATTGGTCCGTGTACAACGAGCGGCTTGTCTGGGACAACGACTACGAATATTTCATTCGCCGCCGATTCCCGGAAGTGGTTTTTGTGCGGGCATGGGGTGAAGAAGAAGCGGAACGCCTTTGGGGGCCAAAGCTCGAACACATCAATAAAATCTGGATATGCGCCTACGCCCCGCGAGAAGGCATAGTGCAGGACGTGATGAACGCCATTGCGGATGTTCCCATGCTATGCCGCAACTTTCAATGGTACAACCCGGAGCATGTATCCTTCACGCTGAGACTTACCGCACGGGTCTTGTCGGACAAGGTGCTTTCGGAGGTCGATGAAGACGTTCGCGCGGCCCTCATGCGGGCATATGGCCGCGATTCGCTGTATCGGCGCGACAAGGTGCTTGTCTCCGAAATCTACGAGTGCATCCAGTCCACAGGGCACTTTGAAAAAGAAACCGGAGCATGGTTCGAGGCTGTCCCGGAAGGGCATTTTGAGGCCAACCTCATTTACCAGATGGTGAGTCTCGACCTTGATAATTCACAAATTCAAATCGCGTATCTCACATAACCTCCATATCGTAAAAATTGGTTATTTTTACGCTTCCAGTGGGAAATTTGGCAATGACATAAAGTTCGCCGCCCATCGCTTCAATATGTTCTCTCAACGTGGAAATATACATGTCTGTCTTTTTTTCCATCTTTGCGATAGTCGGCTGGCGCACATGAAGAATTTCCGCCAGGTTTTTCTGTGTCAATCCTTGCGCTTTTCGTAATTCGGAAAGCCGCATCTCTTTCAACATTTCGTCAGCCTTTGCCGTTGAACGCGCCAGGGCTTCCGGCGACATTCTCGCTTCAAGCAGTTTAAAATTCCTGGCCATCCAATAATCCATCCTTCATGTACTCCACTTCCCATTCCATGCGGAAAATATAGCCAAAAGGCTATATTTATGCAAACTGCAAATATGCCAGATATGCGCTGGTTTTCGTTGATGCGGCCAATAATCGCCCTCTATCCTTGGCGAAAAATGTACGCACCGTGCATTGAAGCCGGGAATCAGGCGCGAAATGAAAGATTGGCTCGTCAAAAGGCTCACGCCTCGCAAGCAAAAAGAAGACCGCTGGTTGGGGCTGGCCGAAAGCACCCAGACAATCTGGGAGCAGGACTTTGACCCGCAGCTTGTACGGCTTGAAGCTCTCCGCTCATATTTCAGTGCTGATGACGCCGACCTGGCGCGCAAACTGCGCGAAATGGGCGACTATTTTGCGGCGGACATGCCGCGGTCGAAAGACCGCCCCATTGCTGTTGCCTGGAGGCGTCTTGAACTTGAGTACAAAGACCTCGAACTGATTATCACTTCTGTCTTCCGCAGGCATTACAGCGACCTTCCCGTCACCTGGTTCCCGCTGTTTGCCCCTCTTGATGAACCCTACGGGACGCGCTTCATCCCCGCCGATGGCCCATGGCCAGAAAAGAAAAACGTCCCGCCGGAGGGAATGTTCCTTACCTCACGGGGCCTTCTGGGAACCGACCACGCGCACCTTCTCTCCCTTGGCCTGACAAAACAGACTTTCCTCGACAAGGCCCTTCCGCTTCTTCTGCGCGCCAAACCGCTGCATATCGTCTTTGACGGTACTCTCTGGTATGCGCGTTTTGACTTCCCGTTTGAAGGCAATCCTGTTGCTTCCTGGGAACGCGACTGCGGTATTTTTGAAATGAATTTTGCCGTTCAGGGGACGTATTTCGATTCAACGGATGCCGATGCCTGTCCGCTTGACGTGCAAAAGATGTCTTGCCGATGGGAGCGTGAGCAGCCTTGCATTGCCATCCCCTTTATCAGACCGAAAGAGCGCTTCTGGCACATGGATTGGCACGCTCCAGAGGGTTTTCCCCCCGACTGGTTGCCCCTTGATTGGTATATGGCCGGACACGAAGGAGAGCCTTGTATTCCTCTTGGCCTGTACCTGATTGAGAAAAAACGCTCTATCATCTTCCGTCAAAGTCTGGGGGAACTGGAAATCCATGTGGAGAAGACGACGCTTCCCTCGTGCCCCACGCCGTTCGTGTCGGAAATAGATGCGGCAGGCGAAAAGAACGTGTCCATGTCCGTAAAATTTCAAGGTCTGGACCGTCTGGATCGCTATCCGCGTTTCGATGACATCCCCGCTGATACATTCCCTCTGGATATGCCCGTAGGAGGTGCATATGCCTGAAACTCCGAAAGTATGGCAACGAGCAAAGCTGCTCAATCGGTACTATGACAAGGTAGGCATGGCCGCTGCGGGCATTGGGCGTTGTCCCCGTTTCGTGGAGTTCCGCGCCGGCTTTGGACTGGTGGATGAATACAGCCCATCTGAGCTGGAATTGCAGGACATTCCCCCAGATATGAAGGAAATCCCCGGAGAATTTTACCGGGGATTTGTAGACGTATCCTACAGCGCCGGGATTGCTCTGTGCAAATGCGAAATCCCGCAAGGCGCTGTCGGCGCTCCGGTACGCCACAACCTTATCGGCATCTTCGATGATGAGGGGGATCTGATTGCCGTTTGCTCCACACTTCCCGACTGGGTAACGCCTGCCGAGGTCTATCGGGCGTTCCCGGCCATAACCTTCCCGCGTGAGGAGGAACGCACAGATGGCAACGAATGACGCCCCCTTGTTGCGCCAGAGTGTCCGCTGGGGGGAAGAATATGTTTCCCGCGCTCTGAACATGAAGATGGCCGGAATCGTCAAGCCTGGCGTCTATCATGGCTTTGTACTCAAACCCGGCGGCACCATGTCAGTTCTCGTAGATCACGGATCGGACTATCCGCGTAGCGTAGCCGTGGTTGAGCGGAACGGTTATTCCCTCACGGTAGTTATGGACGATCCCGGCCTTGTGCGTATCCCGGCCACGGGAACATGGTTCGTCTGCCTTGAGGCGTTCTACGCCCCCACGCAGCAAGGGTACCAGCGCATTGTGGTTCGGGAACAGCCGGAACCGCACCATGTCGTGCTGGGCAAGGTCAGAGCCGGTATGCCATTGACGGAACCCGGAGAAGATGAGGGCGACGATGGTGACGGGGAAGCGTCGGCTCCCGGTGAGGCGGTGGTCATCACCGAGGACATGATTTCTTCGGATGAAATTGACAAGGCCAACGCCGACATTGCCACAGTCAGACAGATGGAAGCGCTCTCCGAGCAGCTTGAAAGGCATACCCGGAGAACGCTCATCCTGCACGCCGAATCCACCACGCGGATGATACATCTTTCCCGTCGGCTTACGACCCTCGCCCTTACCGGAAGCGCGGCGGCGGGGGATGAAGACACCTATAGCCCGGCAAGCCCGGCAAACAGAGGATGACAATGCCCGAAAACGAAATCCCCGACATGCAGCCCACGATGCAGGATGTCGCCGATAAACTGGATAAGGGGGCAGATGCGCTTGCGTCCGCCCAGGAACAGCTTGGCGGCGATGTAGCCAGGGCGCTTGCCCGACTTGCGGAGCACGAAGCCGATTCCAGCGCTCACGGGGGGGCCATTGGTGGCGGCGCATCCGCCTCCCAGATTGCCGAGGCTGTTGCAGCCCATAACGAAAGCCCCCTGGCGCATGGTCTGGATAATCCCGACAGTGCCATGTATCAGATGATTGCTGCCGCCGCTGCCAATGCCGTCAATGACAAAATCGGTGAGTCTGACGGGCAAATCAATCTGGTGGCACACGCCAAGACACATGCAGCAGGCGCCGCTGATGCCCTCACCCCTGCGGACATCGGAGCCGTAGCGGATAATGATGACCGGCTTTCGGACGCGCGCGATCCGAAGCCTCACCATCATACGATGGACGACATCACCGGCTTTTCTCTTCCTGGTGAAGAGGGAGGGGCCGAAGATGGCGGTACGGCCTCCATTTCAGAGTTTGTGGAGAAAAAAGCGAAGGCTGCCGTTTCCGCGCACGATTCCAGCGAATCCGCCCACGCCGCCCTCTTCGAGAATATCCTTGTCGGCAATACAAGTCCCATTATCGGCATCTGCCGTGTGGCAACAGGCGGCGGCGCCGGCCTCTGGTTCAACATTGACGAAGAAGGGAATCCGGTGTCGCCCAACACCGCCTACTTCGACAATAATCCGGTTTTCGGGGGCATCCGGCGCATGATTGTGGACGATCAAATCATGGGCAAGATTCCCCAGTTCTGGATGAAGGACTTCACCCCCACGGAAGGAATGTTCGCGGGGAAGCCGTGCAAGCTTATTTCTCCGGGCCAGAAAGAGGGATTCCGCATTCATCCGGCGTTCATGCACAATAACGCCCAGATTCCCTACTACCTGCTTGGCTGCTACGAAGCCACGGATGAAGGCGGAAACCCGAAGAAACTCGGTTCCCGGCCCGGCAAACTCCCCTTCGTCAATGTGAACTTTGATACGATGAAGACCTACTGCGCCAACAGAAACGTCAACGGTGTGTCGGGGTTCATGCTCTGGGATGTTTATCAGTGGTCGGCCTTGACCCTGCTCATGCTCATTGAGCTTGCAACGACCGATGCTCAGTCCAGGTTGGGTCGCGGCAATGTGGACAAGACATGGGATGGGAAAACGAGCTATGCCGTCAACACCGACAGCCTGGTCAACCATGTCCCATACCGCGGCTTCCACGCCCTCTACGGAAACGTCTGGAAGATGCTTGATGGTGTTCGGGCGGATTCCAACAAGAAGACGGAAATTTTCAAGAATGACGGCACACGCGCGTGGATTTCCACGGGATTTGCCATGCCGCCATACTCCAGCGGTCTCACTGGCTGGCCGGTTTCCATGCGTTCCGGCAAGGGTGACGGTTACAACTTCGATGATGTTTTTCTGCCGGAAGTTGTTACCGGGGCGGAAAACAGCGCAACATACGCGGACGGCTTTTGGGGGCCAGTTGCTAATGGTGTTTGTTATCAGGGCGGCTATTGGGTTTATGGGGCGCACTGTGGCCCTTTTTGCCTGCATTTCACTCATCCATCGAGTAATGCGGACATCCACATTGGAGGCCGTCTCGCAAAGATTTAGGCTACTGTGTCCTGTTCACTGCCTTTCTGAAAAGGCCGCCGAGAGGCGGCCGTGCTTTACCGCCGAAGGCGGTCGAAAATATTTTTGAAGGAGAAAGCGTATGTCCGAAATCAAATTTTCTTATGGCGGACAGGAGTTCACTACGCCCGTACCGCTTTCCGGCCATGTGAAGCTGTACGCAGTACCTGAAAACTACAGCGATGACGGCCTGTACCTCGCAACATGGGCCAACGGGGAAATCGAACCCATCCCTGCCTGTGCCATCGGCGATACACTCATGCTTGCCCACCTGGAAATGACGCAGGACGGCAAATCCTGCAAAAGAATCTATCTCGCGGAGGGGGTGAAGTATGCCCAGAAGTAACCAAGGGGTGAATCCTGAAACCTGGCTGTCAGGCGTGGAACACGCCAAGGCCCAAAAACTGGCCGAGATCAACGACCAGTGTGATATGATGCTGGGCGTTCTGACCAAGAGCTACCCCGGTTCCGAACTCCTCACCTTCGACCAGCAAAAGACGGAGGCGGAAGCATATCTCTCCGACCAGAGCAAACCATGCCCGCTTCTGGCCCCGCTTGCCCAAGCGCGTGGCATAGAACTGCAAGACCTGTGTAATCGCGTCATCGTCAAAGCTACAGCCTTTTCTGCCGCGTCCGGTGCAATCATCGGCCAGAGGCAGAAGTTTGAGGATATGCTGGACGCCTGTACCACTCCTGAACAGGTGGCGGCCATCGAAGTCATCTATGCGCTTCCGGGAGCAGGGGCATGAAAACGTGGGACTGGCGATTTGGCCCCAGAAAGGCCGCATTTCGCCATAATGCGAAGCAATGCCTCATTGCGGCAGACCAGCTCGGAAACGCCTCTCTGGGGCTGTTTCTGGGCCTTCTTGGCCTGCTATACCTTCTCCCCCGCGCCGCGGGTTATTGGTGGGCCGATGAAACTATCAGCGCCCATTGCTGGCGCTGGGAAATAAGCGGTGTGCGGCGGTGGCCTCGTGTCGTTGTGGATTTTCTGGCCGCCTGCCTGGGTGACATCAACCACTGCCGGGAATCGTACATTTCGGAGAGGGAGGGACGGCACTTGCCCCCTGATATTCGCGCCGGCCCCGAATAGCTCTTGTCTGTCTGTTTGGCCAATGATACCTTGCCCCCTGACAAAGGGGGCTTTTTCGTGGCATTGGATAGCTTGCAAATCCTGACGAAACTGGAGGAACTGAATCAGTATTCTCATCAGACCGTTATGCTCTTTCCAAAGTCAGAAAGGCATGTTCTCGCGCAGGATATACGCAATACCCTTGCCACTCTGATTCACCTCACAATCACTTCCGCCAAACGCTATTACAAAAAGACAACATTGCAGGATATGGACATAGAGCTTGAATACCTTCGTGTTCTGATTCGTATGTCCAGAAACCTTGGTTACATCAACGACCATAAATATGAAGTGTGGTCTGGTCATGTTTCCGAAGTCGGAAGGATGCTTGGCGGATGGCTCAAACATGTTCGTGACCCAAAACCTGGGACACAAGATAGCAGGGCTACAACCTAAAAGGGCGGCAATTGGAATAATGGGGCGCACTGTGGCCCTTTTTGCCTGAATTTCAATAATCCATCGAGTAATGCAAACATCAACATTGGAGGCCGTCTCGCAAATCAGCACCCGCCAGAGGCCATGTCCCTACCGGGGGCGTGGACAGCGCGAGTGATTTGGGGTTGTAGTCCCCCTCGGCCAACAGCGCCGGGGAAACAACAATGGGGCCGGAACGGCAAGTAAGATGCCTGAACGCGGTTCCGGTCCTTTTTTGGAGCCTATGCCAAAACCCGCAAAAAATTTATGGCCGCAGGTCGTGGACTTCGGCAACCTATACGCCGCATGGCATGGAGCGCGTTGTGGAAAACGGTACTATGATGAGGTACTCCGATTCTACGGACGCCTTGAAGACAACCTGCTTGAAATCCAACGAGCCTTGATTGCCGGGACGTGGTTCCCTTCTCCGTGTCGAGAGTTCGTTATTCGAGAACCCAAACTCCGCCTTGTCCAGGCGCCCACTTTCGCAGACCGCATCGTCCATCGTTCCCTTGTGAAAGTCATCGAACCGTTCTTTGAACGGCGGTTTATCCCGGACAGCTTTGCCTGCCGGAAAGACAAAGGGCCGCACGAGGCCAGCAAACGACTCCGCAGTTTTATCACAACCGCAAGCGCGAACTGGTTCCATCCCTATGCGCTCAAGGCGGACATCAAAAGCTACTTCCCCAACATCCGGCACGGCATTCTGTTACGCCAGATTGCAAGGACACTGGGCGATGTGAATGTGCTTGATCTCTGCGGAAAAATCGTCCTGAAAAACGGCTTTACCGATTCAGGGCTCCCCATCGGGGCATTGACATCGCAACTCTTTGCAAATGTCTATCTGGATAAGTTCGACCATTTTGTAAAAGATGAATTGGGGGTCAAATTCTATGTCAGATATATGGATGATTTTATAATCGTTGGCGAAGATAAACGATTTTTGAAATCAATTCTTGCATCTATTGAAAATTTTCTGAATGAAGAGCTTGAATTGAATCTAAATCCGAAAACGTCCATCTTTCCTATATCACACGGCATTGATTTTTCTGGATATAGACACTGGACAACACATACTTTGCCCAGAAAGCGCAACACACGCCGGGCAAGGCTTGATTTCAGAAGGATTGCGCGAGAATACGCCGAAGGGAAAATAGATTTGGACTACATCCGCCCGCGAGTGGCTTCATTCTGCGGCCAGATGAAGCACTGTGACGCCACCAGAACAACGGAAAGCGTTCTCTCCGAGCTTGTCCTGGTCCGCCCTCCACGCGGACGCATGGCGTGAAAATATCGAACCTCTGCATATCTGCCACATATTCATAAAATCTTCTTGCCGGGTCTTGATGGCTTTACGACCATGAGCGGAACCATACTTTTGCGAGGTTCCACGCATGGCAGCACCATCAAAGCAAGTTCGGCTCCCATTTGACAAGCTCACGGAACAGAATCTCCGCCCGATCATCAAAAAAATGGAAAAATGGGGTTTGGAGGTCACGTCCGTGGATGCGCCGAATCGCGCGCGCCGGGAAAGTGGCTTCTTGCTCAAAGACGTGACCTTCGTCTTCGAGGACGGCCAAAAGATGCTCGTTCGCGTGAAGTCTGATGGTACCGTCTTTCAGGTCAAGCTGAACAAGAAGGTCGTCCCTATCCGGCATGTGGATGACATGGACAAGGCCATCATCGAGATGGTGGATTACGTCCAGGAAAACGCGAAGGCGTATGAGCGTGCGAAGCTCCAACGGGAACGTCGACGCAAGCTGCATATCGACCCGCCGCCAGTGGTCACAAACCGCCGGGAGAAGATTGAGCGTGCCAAGGGCCAGCTTGCAGAACTCACTGCAAGCAACGAAGACCTTCAGGCCCAAATTTCCGCAACGGAAACCACAGTTCAAATGAAGCAGGCTGAGTTGGACAAGGCTGTGGCAGCCCTCAAGGCGGAACAAAATAAAACCGTCGAACTGGAGCGCATACTGACAGAACTGGAGGGGGCACAAGCATGAACGGGGATTTTGATTTCTTTGAGCCTGCGCTTGCATCCGAAGACGGTGCCACTCCCGTAAGCGCCCCCAACCCGTATTGGCAAGGGCATCGTGTCGTGGACAGGGACGATCTCTTTCCGAAGGGCTTTTCTCAAGTCGAGCTTGATGCCACCTATGCAAGCCTCGCCAATGACGTTCACGACCTTGGTCTCTTGCTCGAATCGCCTTCCCTGGACGAACTGGACTACTACAATCCCGGCAGGGATGAGGTCGAGGAAGGCTATGTTCTTGAGGCTATAACCGTTGAGCACTTCTCGCGCACGGAACGCCGCATGGCCGCCGTGGTGCGGGTACTGAACCGGCACCTCTCCGATTCGGAAATCAAAGCCTTGCCTCCGGTTGTCGGGAAGCCGAAGAAATCCGGTTCCTTTGCGTATGTTATCGTGCAGCTTCCCTTCTCCGATGGACAAACGGTGAATGTCGTCTTCCATTCGCCGGAAGGGGATAAAAAACGCATCGGCCCAAGTGACGCCATTATTGCCTTCCGCTGGCTCCTCAACAAGCGGGACATTACGCATGTCGTGGCCCCCGAAGACGGGGAAGAAATCTCTCTGGAGAGCATTGCGAAGCGTATCACGCAACTCGTAGTCAAGAACTCGGCGAGGTTTGAGCGCCAGCAGAAAGCGGCGCAAGCGGAGCGGAAAGAGCTTGAAGAAACCCGTGAGGCCGTAAAGGACGCGGAAGAACGCCAGTCCGCCCTGATGGAACAGGTTTCCGCCAAGGCCAAAGAGACGGAAACCATTGAAGCGCGGCTTTCCAACACGCTTTCCCTACTGGAGAAACAGAAGACCATCAACGCGGAATTGCAGGCGAAGATTGACGCGCTGCGCAGGGCCAAGCCCGGCGGCGGAACAGGCGGAACCTCTGGCGATGGCAAAGGTAAAAAGGGTGACACTGCGGGCAATGGTAGTGGCACACCGCACTATGCCCGCGACCTTCGGGACATTCTGGACGGCAAATACGATGCCGATTCCGGCAAGGTGCTTGACCTGCTCGAACAGGCAATCACGGCCGCGGAGAGTGACGGCAAGCTTGAAGAGTTCCAAGCCCTCTTGGATGCCGCATCGAATCACCTGACCGATCTGCTGGCCAAGGAGGCCGCATGATGTTGAATATCAAGGAAAAACTGACCCTTCAACGGGCGGTCAAGGAAGGTCTCGACAAGCTCAAGTCAGGCATCAAAGACATCCGGCAGCGGCTTGCCACGCAAAGACAGATAAAGGAAGCGCTGGACAAGCTGAAAGGCGTGTCTGGGGGTGACTCCCAATCACTCTTCGAGCAGCTTATTGCCGGAAAATTTCTCAAGGAAGTTCCGGCCCGCTTCCTTGCGATTCTGAAGAAGGCTCTGGCCGAGGTGAACGGCAATATTCAGATGATTCAAGACCCGGTTATCGCCTACCTCGCGGAGCACCATAGCGAAGAAGGCGTGTTCGAGAGCGCCGATGTATCTTCTTTTTTACCGGTGCGTCCTTTTGACGCAAAAAATCAGGCAAATGGAGCCGTTCGCTCCTTGCCAAAAGGCCTCGAATACGGCGCTCCGCAGAACATCATCATAGACATCGACACCGATTTTGAGTCTCCCGAAACCTTCCGGGGCATCATCCGCGCCATTGAACAGGCGCGCGAAGTGGATACTGTCACCCTCAAAATCAATTCCCACGGAGGCCGCACCGATTCGGCTCAGGCCGTCTATGCAGCCCTCATGGAATGCAAGGCCAAGACCATCGCGCGCATCATCACGGCCTATTCCTCCGGCTCCATCGTGGCCATGTCCTGCGATGAGATTCAGACCACTCCCCACTGTACCATGATGATTCACAATGCTTCGGGGTTTTCGTGGGGAAAGGTCGGCGACATGAAGGCCCAAAGTACGTTCCTGGAAAAGCATTTCAGGAAGTGGTTCGATGAACTGTATTCCGGCTTTCTGACTGCTGAGGAAATCGCGGACGTTCTCAAGGGCCAAGAGGTTTGGCTACGCGAGGAAGACATCAAGAGCCGTCTCCCGAAGTGGAGGCCTATCCGTGAACGCCGAGGTGCAGAAGCGCAAGCCAACAACGCGGGATAGCACTGTGGCATTTTATAGCACGCTGGAATCGGCAACGCAGGCCGTGCGAGATGCGAAGAGTTTTGGCGACATCGTTGCCATCTTCAGTGTTTTCTCGCGCCATGGAGAGATCATTTCTTCCGAGACCCCCGAACTGGTTGCCTCCCTGGAACGATACATAGAACGGATTCAGTCATCGCCCAGCCCGGCCGCCGATGTTCTCTACGAGTTCGCCGCAATGGCAAGAATCGCCCGGAATGATGCCGCCCTGGCAGCCGTCAGAGACGCTTCGCCCCAAAACGCGCAACTCTTGGAAATGGCCGAATCCTCGACGCCGGATGAAGTGAGAAAGGTCATCATCGAATCGGGTGCATCAATCATCCAAAATAATTTTTCTGACATCATATCCAAGATGGAAGAAGCAAAGGCTCTCAAAAATAATTTGAATGAGCTGCACAAGGATATTTATTCAGGAAAATTCGCAGAAGTCACACAAAGAATAAACGCAAGAATTTTTTCTTTATTACGTCAAGATGGTATGTTCCGTGTTCCGGGATACGTTATTTCTGAAATTACTGAGGGACGTATAGACCGGTTTACTAAATCAGATATGATATATGGAGAAAATGCTTCTGAACTCATAAGGCGCATTTCTGAAATGAAAACGGCCTTGATGGAGCAGGAAAGAGCGGATAATCCTGAATACGCTGAATTGTATAACCGTATGAAAAGCCTTGCAAAGGATATAGAAGCACGAGAAAAGGAAACTTTTGAAAGTGTAAAAAAAGCACTCGAATCCATATCGTCCATATCAAAAGAAGAGGCGCAGGAATGGGCAAACGAAAATGTTTACATTGCCCCCAATGTCGCCAGAAAGCTCAAAAAAATAAACTATCCCAAGGAGCAGTTTATTAACGATATGGCCGAAGTGTATCAGTATCTTGGGGGCAAACTCGGCCCCGTGGAGTTTATCCTCCAAAAAGGCACTCGACGGGCCTTTGCGCGGGGACGTTCGCAAATTTGCCTTGATTCTGACTTCAACAAAACAACGCTCTTCCATGAGTGCGGCCACCTTGTTGAGCGCTGGGACCGCACCGCGCTTGCAGCCAGCCTCTCCTTTATCAGGAGCAGGGCGCAAGGCGCACCAAAGTCGCTGAAAACAATGACAGGCGGTGCGTATGGGCCTGGGGAAAAAGCTTTTCCCGATTCTTTCATCGACCCTTATGTCGGGAAGGACTACCAGGGCGAAGCATCGGAAGTCTTCTCCATGGCCTTGCAGCACATGTCTTCACCGGCGCATCTCGCAAATTTTATCGAAAAAGACCCGGAGCATTTCAAGTTGTTCCTGGGGGTATGCGCGCGGCAAAGCCCAGAGCTTTCCCAAAAAATGCGAGAGGTCGAACGCGAGGCCAGAAAGGCATATGCTGACAGGGAAAAGGCGAAGGGTGAACGCGCTGAATTGCGTGGACCATGGGAAAAGGCGTTACGCAATGCCATCCCGGATGGATTTTCCGAACTTCTGAAAGCACGGCAAGGGTTTGCCGGATATGCTGTCTTGCAGAACGTCCGCAAGAAAAGCCAGTGGACTTTGTATCAAATCAACGATGACGGATGGTGGAGAGGGCTTTACAAAGCCACCCTTCCTTCAGTCACACGCCTTGCCTATCTGCATATAATGAACGACCGGCGTGAGCTTCCGGTTCATTATGAAACTGCGAGCGATGCCACGACCGATTTTTTCTCCTTTGTCTGCTCCGATGCAGTTCCGACATGGTTTGATGTCGAAAAGGGACTTCCAAGGCTTCAGATATGAGCAAATTCATTTTCAGCGTCAATGTCTCTCCCGCAGAGGCAGGTGAAAGTTATGTATCTGTGTCGCTTGAATCGGACGCATGGGACGAAATTGTCAACGCCCCGCCAGAATATATTGGCGATGAAATGTCAGTCCTCATGCTCAAGCGAACCCTGAATACAGCGTATGTCATGTATGGCTACGCTTTCGATATGCAGAGATTCAGTCCGCGGCATCTCCATGAGGCTCTGTCTTCCAAAGGAATGAATTTTGCCGTGAATGGCGATGTGCCAAGCAACCTCATCGACTAAAGTGCAAGGTGATACAATGCGAAACGCTATTTTTGAGCGCGCCCCGCTGGATGGTATTGTGGAGAAAGAGGTTCTCGCGGCAACGTCTTTCAAAGACATTGAGAAGCTCTTTTTCCGTCTGTTCAATGTTGCATTGCCAGGCGATCCGGACGCCTACAAGGCCGCCGGCTCCGATTACGGACTGAAAGTTCGCGGCAAGGAGGCGCGGGAAAAGCTCAACGCCCAATGCCGGGAAATCCTTTCCCGCGTTACATCGCCGGAAGAATTGACCGCCGAAGACCGCGCCGTGCTGCTCCAATACAGTGGACGCGGCGGCCTCGCCGAAGGAAGCCAATACGAATACTATACGCCCACGCCCGTAGCCGAAGGGCTTTGGGAGGCCATGAAGGCCAACGGCTTTGAGAACGGCAACGTCATGGACCCGTGCTGTGGCGCGGGCGTTATGTCCGGTACGAAGCCTGGCGGAGTCGTTGTCAGCGGTAATGACCTTGATCCCACGAGTTCCAAGGTAGCGGCGCTGCTCAACCCGGAAGACAAGATTATCAATGCGCCCTTTGAACAGGTGGTCATGGATACGCCCGACGATACCTTTGACGGCTGTATCACCAACGTCCCGTTCGGGGATCAGCGCGGGGCCTACAAACATATCGACCAAGCGTACAAGAACGAAAAACACATTGAACGCTATTTCATTCTGCGTATTCTGGACAAAATACGCCCCGGCAAGCTGGCCTGCCTGATTGTACCAACGAATATCGTGGGTACGCGCAGCGGCAAATGGACGCAGTTCCGACAGGCCGTGTCCCGCAAAGCTGAATTTCTGGGCGCCCACAAACTGCCTTCCGGGACATTCGCCGCGCAGGGTACGGATGCCGTTGTTGACCTTGTGGTTTTCCGCAAACACCCCAAAGACCTGCTGGACAAGCTCAAGAAAGACGAAATTTCAACCCAAACCCTGGAAGCGTCCAAGGTATTCTGGGATGAGTTTATCGATGGCAAATACTGGATGGGCGAAGGCAGACGGTTTATTCAGGGCCGATACATCCCGAAGGACGCCAAGGACCGCTTTTCACGCGAGCGCGTGGAAGCCGAAGGCCCAATTACCGGCGAAGCCATGAAGCGCAAGCTGGCGATCAAGTTCCATAGCCGGATCGACTGGGATATGCTGGAACTGGAAGAACCCATTGACCGAGCTTACAGCGAGGGCGATCAGCGGTACATAAACGGTGAACCTTACGAGCTCCGCAACGGGCAATGGAACAAGCTGGAAACCGCCTTGGAGCAGACGGAGATTGACCCCGCAACCTATGGGGTAAGTACCGTTCAGGAGCTTGAATCCGTACTTGCCGACCCGCGTACAGCTATGAATATGCCTCTGGACGCGGCTTTTTCCGCACTGGTGTCCTACCCTCACCTTATGGGCCAGCAGCAAAAAGACGCCGTGAAATTCGCCATGAGCCAGCCGCGCGAAGAAGTGCGGTTACAGGTCTATCGGGGGTCCATGATCGGAGCCATGCTTGCCAGGATGGCAAGCGACGAGGCCCAGGGCGAGGATGTTTCCGAACGCCGCAAGGCCCTGCAAGAGCTTGTCGTAGCTGAGATTGAAAAATACGGGCACCCGGCAAATAACCCCAGGCTCTCCGTCTCTGGTCCGGACGCCCGCGCTTTTGGCGTTTTCGTGAACTGTGTCAATGTCAAGGGTGAATTTTCCGCCATGCTGGCCGGCACGTTGGACAAGTCCACAGGCGGCGGTTACCGCGAGGATGACATCGCCGACATCGTTGCCCACCTCTCTCGCACACAAGAAGGCATAGAACTCGAAGACGTGAAGGCTCTTTATAAGGGGGCAATCAAGATCAACAGTCTTGGGGACATCGCGGAAATTGACAGTATTGCCATTACCGAAGACGGCATGATTGAAACAATGGCAAGCTACTGTTCGGGGAGTGTGCTGCCCAAAATGGCGGCCATGGCAAAATCCATTGAGCAGACCGACGATGAACGGCTCAAGACCAAGTTTCGCAAGCAGATTGACGAGATGAACCGGCGGATTCCCCGTTCGAAAATTGAGGACATCACGTTCAATATGCAAGCGCAATGGTTCCCAAGAAAGTATCTGATCGAATTTTTGCGCGACAACGGTTATTCCCACGCTACATACGGCAGAATGGAAAACATTGAAACCGAAGGGCCGGACGGCAAAAAGGAAGTTGTGCAATCCTTTGTCGAGGATTTTAATGCCAAAGATGGGACGCTTTTTATTGAAGGCCCTGCCGGAAGGCCCAAAGAGTTCAGCAAACAGATTGAAAGGTATTTGAACGGAGGGAATATCACCTCGTCAAAGAGGGAAATCGCCGAAGCATACAAGAACGAAGCGGACAAGCTGGAAAGCATGTTCGATAACTTCATGAAAACACACATTGACGTTGACGATCTGGCAGAACAGTACAATTTGCGCTTCAACAGCTATGTTGAGCCGGAATATGCAAAGGCGGCTCTGGACATTGATGAATATATTTCGGGCGAAATTGTGCCCCATGATTACCAGGCCGCCGAAGTACGCCGTCTTTCAGACATCGGATCGGGTATCTGCGGTTTTGGCGTTGGGCTTGGCAAGAGTTTCACCGCTCTGGCCATGGCCGCATACAACTACAAGCACAACAAGGCGAAACGTACCTGTGTGATTGTCCCCTCGTCCGTGCTGGAGAACTGGTATCACGAAGCCAGAATGTTCTATAATGATGGATACTTCCGTTCCAATGTGCTTTTTGTGGGGCTTGAACCCAAGACCAACAGGGAAGGCGTGGTTGAACGCCGAGCGCTTGTGGACGAACAGGGGCAACCCCGCACGAACAAGAGCGGCCAGCCCCTCATGCAGGACGTGATTCGCTTTACCAATTCCCCGGAAGACATTTTCGAGCAGATGTGGCGCATCCCGCAGTCGAATTGTTCCCTGGTTGTGATGACCAAGGAAAAGTTCGCCTCAATCCCGATGCGGCCAGAATCCGTGGACGCCTACACCGATGAAATGGTCAACCGGCACATGATGAGCGACGAGGCCGCTCAGGGTGAAGATAAAGGCAAGGGGAAAAAAAAGCCGAAGGGCTACGACCTCGCCAAAAAAATTGAGGGGTTGCGGGGGCGATACAGCGACACGGGATCAAAAAAGAAAGGGGAATTGCCCTATCTGGAAGATATGGGCTTTGACAGCATCGTGACCGATGAATCCCACTTCTTCAAAAATTCTCTGGGTGGAGGCGAATCAACTCAGGGCATCGCCTATATCCCGAACGCTGACCCGGCAAATATCGCCGTGGATATGGCTCTCAAGAGCCACTACATCCGTCAGAAGAACGGCGGACGCGGCGTATACGGCTTGACGGCCACACCTGTAACCAATTCCCCCATTGAAATATTCAACATGCTCAATCTGGTGGCGGACAAGCATGACTTTGAGGAGCGTGGCATTTACACCGTGGATGATTTCATCCGTGTTTTCGGCAAGATTGAGCTGCGTACACGAGCCAGCGTTGACGGTGAACTGAAAGAACAGGATACCCTGGTGGGTTTCAAGAACCTTTCCGGGTTGAGGAACCTTTTCAGAAAGTACGTCAATATCAAGACCGTGGAAGACGTGGATGATGAGATTCATGTGCCGGATGCCGTGGAAGTCATTGATGAAGTTCCCATGTCCGATAGCCAGACCGCGGTTTATGAGCAATTGAAGCAGGAAGTCAGTGAGGCAAAAAATGGCGGTCTCTTCTCGGTCATGCGCGATATGGATCGCTGCACAACCGACCTTGATCTCTATTACCACCGGATTACCTATTCTATTGACAGAGACAAAAAAGCCAAACTGGAAGAGGTAGCCAGGGACATAACAGGTGAACACAGAATCAAAGTAGAGGATGAAGACGGCAAGATGGTATCCTCAACGATCAGCGTCAATGCCAGTGTGATCGACGAGGGCGGCGATTCCGTATCCATGTCCGTGCCCGAAGAACTTGAAGGAGTTGTGATTGTCGCCATGCAGCGGGCCGGAATTGATTTGAAGGACGTAAACCACCCCTTGTCGCCCAAGTATGCCAAGCTGATTGAAAACCTCAAAAAACACCTGGACGCGGGCGGAAAGCAACTCGTCTTCACCGAAGAAAAGACGCAGCACGCCAAAATCAAGCGTATTCTGGTTCATAATCTGCCCATAACGGATAACCAGGTGGCGATCATCAATGCTGAAGATGCCTCCGGGGACAAGCTGGATAAAATCTCCAAGGCATACAACGCCGGCGACATCAAGATCGTCATTGCCAACAAGAAAGCGGAAGTGGGCGTGAACCTGCAAAAAGGCACGACGGCCATTCATCATCTCACTCTGCCCTGGACGCCTGCCAGCATCAATCAGCGCAACGGTCGTGGTGTTCGGCAGGGTAACAAGGTGGATTCGGTCGATATTTTTTACTACGTCGGGAAGGGCACCTTCGACGAATACCGACAGCAGATGCTCAAGGGCAAGGCGAACTGGATCAACGCCCTGCTTATGGGGAACGAAGCCACAGCGGCCAATGCCGACCTTGAGGCGGATGAGGAAATGTATGCCGCGATGACCGGCACACTGGAAGAGTACCGCAAAAAGCGGGCCGAAGAAGAGGCCAAAAAGGCGGCCCGCAGCCAGGCACAGCTTGTCAATCGCCTGAAGCAGCTTTCCTCAATCATGGAATCTCTGAACAGCCATGACAAGCGGCTCAATGACGCCAGGGAAGTGTGCAACACCGAGATTTCAAAGGCGGAACAGGCATTGAAAAGATACAAGGCAGATTCGAACCGCTTTGATAAAGAGACTGTTGCCAAAGCTGAGGTACGGCTGGAAAAGGCCAGGGCCAAACTGGCCGGACTGGAAGAAAAGTTTGAAACGGAGAAGGCCAAAAACGAATCCCGCCGCAAGCAGGTAGTCGGGCTTCTGCGCCAAGCCGATAAAAATGGGGAACTGCCGTTTAGCGCGGAGCTTATCGACCACCCTGAACAGTCAATCCTTTCAGAAACAGGCAAGCTGTTCGCCGTTGGTGACACACTTGAATACGAAGGCGGAATTTACCTCATCAAAAGCATTGTGCCGCATTGGAGTGGTAAATCTGTTGCTATGCTTGAAACCATACAAGAACCACCAGAATACCGATACAGCGGCACACTTAACACAAAGGAACTGGACAAGGCCAAAAAGGTATCCTACTCCGCGAGCGAACTGGCGGTAAAGCGGATGTTGTCCGGGAATATGAAATATGCCGACCTGGCGACTTCCGGTGTCACAAAGCAGCAGTTTCTTGAAAACCTGCCGACCCTGAAAATGGAATTTCCCGCCGTTGTGCGCAGGGCCGAATCAGGAGAGATTGTTATCCTCGACGGCGAGTATCAAAAAAAGGAAGGTGATGAATTTGTCTGGCCCGAACCGCAAGACTCCGCCTTCCGCAAGTCGGCCATGCAGTCATGGCTTTCCAATGTGGACATGGATCGAGTCAACAAAGACCACCTGCCCATGAAAAATCTCATGGTGTCGCTTTTTGGAGAGAACTTCTATGAAGAGGCCGTGCAATACGCCAATATCGCATCGGACGATGAACTGACGGAACTGTGCGAGAAAGTCTTTGAGGAAAGATTCAGCGATGTGGACTTGAATTTGCCCAGGTTCTCCGAAAGAGATTTTGTCTACTATGTGAAAGAGACGTGCAGGAAAAAGAACATCCACAACGTCAGCAGCGCCATAACAATTGCCACGCAGATAGTGGCGGGCAAGCGGGCTGAAATAGCCAGAAAGGCCGAAGACGCCAGGCGCGAGGCCGATGAGGCACTGCGCGCGAATCCGAACTTCAAAGAGGTTCCTCAGAAATGGAAGGAACTCTTTGAGGCAATGGACATCGAAATATGCTACAACACGCAGCCCTATCACAACTCATTCCGGGGGAGAAAAACAAGCTACGAGGCTTTTGAACGGCTATTTATCCACGACAAGGCTTTTGGCGGCCCTGTGTACCAAAACAAGGAAAAACTCAAAGAGCATGGCGCTTCCTGGGCAAAAACATGGGAAGAGCGCTCCGGTGGATGGTGGCATCTCCCGGCAGAGGTTGAACTTGAGACGCTGTATGCTATCCTCTCGTGAAAGGAGCCTGAAAAATGAACGTGTACAAACCCGGCATAAACGACCTGGACTCTCTCAAGAGAGAGGCGACGCATGACGGCACAGTTTCCGATGCCGACTGGCTCCGAAAAATGTGCGGAACAATGGCAAAGGTTCTTGATGGCGATCCGCGCTCGTATCGCTCCTTCGGGCCGTACTGGTGGATTGTCAAAAAGGAACTGCTGGATGCCGGATATAATCAGTTCGGGGATTTCCTTGACCGGGAATGGCTGGAAATCATGGACTATGGCGATCCCGTCTGGAATCTGCTGGCGGGCTGGCTCTATCAGGATCATGCCCTGAATAACGGTATGATTTACGCGAATGGACACCCCATCGTAGTCACGCCGGATGAGCCGGAAGGCGCCGAGCCGGAAGATCGTGTATACACCCTCGCCGATGAAGATATGGAAGCGCTGAGCATTGCTGGAGGGATATAGTGCCGCCACTGCCCAAAAGAGCGCGACGGGATTCCGCAGGTGACGGGGCCTTTCAAGGCCTTTACCCCGGCTATGCTGTGGTAGATGCCCGTGAAGCCGGGATGGTTGACCTTCCCGGAGGGACTGTGGCCTACTTTCCGGCAGTCCAGCCGGATGCGGACACAACCACCTCTGGCGGGGCAAATTCTCTCGGCGTGTACGCGAGCGAGGAATCAAAGCTTGTGCGCCGGCTGCCACAAGAGCGCATGGCGAGGTATGCCGCACTAGAGATCATGGCCGAAGACCCGACCATCGATAGCGCCGTGAAATTGCACATGGCCCATGCCCTAAGCGCGCGCTCTGATACTAACCAGGTCGTCAGCATTGAATCCATCACTGACGACAAAGACCCCATCGTGAATGAGCTTCGGGACACATTGCAGAAGCGTATCAACCGGGAATTGAATGAATGGGCCTACAGCGCTGCAATTTATGGCGCGAGTTATGTGCGCGTGTATGGAACGAAGGGAAAGGGTATCACAAACATTCGGAGTGATTATTACACACATCCCCGCTTTATCAAAAAATTTGAAAAAGCGGGCCAACTTGCCGGGTACACCACCACCTATCAAGGCACATCCGGGACACAGAATGCCATCCGGCTCATGCCCCCGTGGACATTCGTGGGGTTTGAAATTCCGCACTGGAAAAGCGTCAGCAACCTTGAACCCACAAATGTAGGAATCAGGCCGGTTGACCTCTCTCTGGACGATTACGAGGCCGAGGCATTGGTGGAATCGCAGGAATACGGGGCGAGCCTCATCGAGACAGGATACCAGCCGTGGCTCGACCTTCTGGATGCAATCTGTTCACTGAACGCGAGCAGGCGAAATGCCGCCCGGCTGGAGCGCCTCATCGGCGTCAGTACGGGAAGGCTCGACCCGGAGAAAGCGGCCAAGTACATCAACCTGATTTCTTCCCAGATTCTCCAGACTGACAAGGCTGTCAGCACACGTTCCTTGCGTAACGGCTTCATCCAGACCGTGATAAATCGCATCTTCCCCATATTCGGGGAAAAAGGACGGATGGATGTCAACACTGTCCAGGGAACGCCGGACATCAACGGTCTTGAAGACGTGCTTTTCCATGTCAAACGGCTTGGCGGCGCGCTGGGCGTTGACCCGTCAATGCTTGGCTTCGGTGACTTCCTTTCCGGAGGGATCGGAGACGGTGGATTTTTCCGAGTGAGCATCATGGCCGCCATGAAAGCAAACCTGCTCCGGCTGGCCATCCAGAATGGCATTCAAAGGCTCTGTGAAATCCATGTAGCCTACAAGTACAACAAGATTTTTCTTGATGGGCAACAGCCGTGGCGCATCGTATTCAACTCTGTCTCCACGGCCCTTGAGCGCGAGGAGCAGGAAAATCTTGAATCCAGGGCGAATATCGCGTCCTCCCTGTCTGGGATTGTTGCAACGCTCGATCAGGAGTTCAGCGCCACTGACAAGCGCGCATTTCTCAACTTCCTGTGGACACACATTCTGAAAAAGGACGAGGAGAGTTTCAAACTCGTCTTCCCGGAAGGGAAACAGGCGGAGCAGCCGCAGGAAAAAGAAGAAGACGATGGGTATTGAAAGGGGGCCGCAAGGCCCCCTTCTTTATTGCTTGGAAAGCGCTGAAATGAAATCAGCGGTGCCTTGAAGATATGCGAGAGCGGATTCACGGGAGATCAACCCATCCGCCAACGCTTTTTTCAAATACTCCTCATTGTTCAGAACCATGCTTACGGGAAGGAAAAACTCTGAACGTCTGGTGTTGCCCAGCCAGTAATACGCATCCGGGCTTATCCCATCGTAGGTCACGAAGATCGTTGCATCGTAATCATACCCGATTTTCTGCATGGCGCGTGAGAAGGCCTGCAAGAGCAAGAAACCCTGTGGGTCTCTCTGAAAGGCCGCAACTTCAGGCCCCACCGCTGCGGCGAACTGCTGGTTCAAGGCCCCAAATTGTTGCCTGTCTTCCATGAAAATCGGGAAAGCCTTTCCGGCGCTGCTGTCCTCAATTTTTGCGGGGACAGTTTGCGCCAAGGAGATCAGCGCTTGAATTTTTTGGGCATCCTCTGCCCCATTTGCGATAAGCGGGGCAGCAACCCACAAAGCCACGGCCACCATACAGATCATCAAGCTCCGCATCGAATCCCTCCAGATATGCGGTATTTGAAGCGAAAGGCCTTGAACTATCGTGCCAGTGGCCACTATGCCAAAAAGACCAGGAGGGATCCAGATGGCCGCGCCTCATAAGATTTCCTGCTCGTTCTCGTTACTTGACGAAGGGCGGCAGTACACGGGCAATCACCGAAAATATCTGGTCGCCAATGCGCGTGAAATCTGCTACAGCGCCCCCACGCGGGAGCGCATTGCCCTGCGGGAAGCCTATGGCTATTACGGGCACGGGCGCCGCATCCTTGCCGGGCGCATGAAGATCGGCGAAGTGGAGGCCGTGACTCTCCCGGACGGCGGTACGGCCATCATTTCCAATATCCCCTCCAACATCACCATCGCTTTTGACGTTGCCGAGGACGGCACCGTAACCCACACGCAAGAAATACTCTCAACAGAGACGGGACAAATCGTAAAAGGTTTGCACGATTCCCGCGTGGGGGGCTTTTCTTGGGCGTGTCCTGGGACTGACTGCGGCTCGAAGGGTGTGACGCACCTCTCCGGCTTTGCGGGGATGGATTATGTGCTTTCGCCTGGGTTCAGCGCAAATCGAGGCTATGTCCTTGAATCGGCGGACGGGGCAGACCAGGGGATTTTAGAAAGCGTGGCCGCCACGCTCAAGGATGATGCCAAAGCGGAACAGTATGTGCGCGGCTGGACGCGAGACTATCAGGCCCGCATTGCCCAACTTGAAAATGAGCTTTTCAGGCTTGAATCCAATGGCGCCGAAATGGCTGCGG
The DNA here is from genome assembly GCF_050313595.1 of Desulfovibrio sp. SGI.169. NCBI lineage: Bacteria > Pseudomonadati > Thermodesulfobacteriota > Desulfovibrionia > Desulfovibrionales > Desulfovibrionaceae > Desulfovibrio > Desulfovibrio sp. SGI.169. The sequence continues at coordinate 142,678 of NZ_JBNPLS010000005.1, forward strand.
AACAGGGAGCACTCAAGGGCATTGCCGAGGAGGCGGCGGCAGCGCGTGAAAAAGCCGTCCAAGAATCGAATGCCCTGAAATCTGCGGTAGCTGATGCCATGAAGGCACTGAATGATGCACTCCCGATCTTCATCCCGGAAGACGCCATGCACGCCATGCTCAACGGAGATTTCAGCCGGGCGAAGGCGATATTTGAGAGCGCATCACGCATTGACTTCGGGCAATATCCTCTTTCCCAGATAAAACTCAATTCTACCAATGTCGCCCCACAGCCTGTGGTGCCCCAGAATGGCCCTGATTATGGATCGCCTGGATATGGTGAAGGTCTGTTCACTGAAAAATACAAGTTCGGCGAATAACTCAGTCAAGAGCAAGATGCAGCCTGATCGCCGCATCAATTTTGTGCATGTCCATACGCGAAATAGTACCCAAAAGGTTCTTCAGCCGCTTTTTATCCGCCGCCATGATTTGGTCAGCCATCGCCTTGCTCTTTTGAGCCCCTATCATAATGACAGCTTCGCCTGGATAAACTTTGGACGTGTTGCTGGTCAGAGGCACCACCACAACCCGCGCCAGGGCTGCATTGGCTTCATCATTGCTGACAATAACCGCAGGGCGTGTTTTCTGAATTTCAGACCCCACAGACGGGTCAAACGCCACCCACCAGACTTCACCGCGCCTCATGGAATCCGTCTCCCACCAGGGTTTCACACCATTCCACGGCCTCCTGTTCCCGTTCGGTATCCGCAGCCATGGCCGCATAGCCGGCGGCAAGGGATTCCTTGACCACATGGGGGCGTGCAAGGTCTTCAAGAAATTTGCTGACCTTCCGGCGTCCTATCACGGACATCAAACCATTATACACCGTCTCATCAATTGAAATGGTCATTTTTCGTTGCATGGTAAAAAACTCCTTTTACGTCTATATAGCCGTATAGTGGGAAAGGTGTCAATTTGCCACGGAGCAACCAATCTCATTGGTGATTTCATTGGTGATGACCTCTGAATTTCAACCAACAGTGAGCGGTTTTTGCCTGTTCTTCCCTATTGAAGGAAGGGCTTTTCTGTGCGGATTTGAGGAATGAATTGATGAAAAATAGTGAATAATTATATGCAGCTATGTGGATTCTTTGAACAGATTTCTGACAAGGAAAGATAGGCAGGGATTGAGAGGCGTCTTTTTGGGTTTTTTATCAAAGCACGATTGGAAATCGTGTGTGCGTTAACAGCGCACCGGGAGTTCGAATCTCCCCCTCTCCGCCAAAAGATTTCAAGGGGTTACTGTAAAAAGTAATCCCTTTTTTCTACGCTAATGGCCCGCCAGCGCCTGAAAATCACGCGCGACAAGATTTATGGCCAGCTCTCCATCATTCCGACGCTTTGATGGGGGCCGCTATGGACACATTGGATTCCTATATTCAGGAATTGGCACGCAGGCACAATATCGTCTTGAGAAAAGAAGAACCGATCCTGATGCTGTATAAATAAG